>JAFYSE010000031.1 GCA_017546665.1 Clostridia bacterium
ACCTGTTTTTGATATTTCTGTTCCTGCTGACTTAACTCGTGGTTCATACCACCCTATCACACTTGTACAGCGTCAGTGTGAAAGCATTTTCCGTTCAATGGGCTTTAATATTGAAGATTACAGTGAAATTGTTACTGACTATGAATGTTTTGAGGCTCTTAACATTCCAAAGGACCACCCTGCTCGTGATATGCAGGACACATACTATCTTGATAATGGTCAGTTGTTAAAATCTCACACATCTGCTGCACAGAATGCCATTTATAAAAAGTATAAGGATGCGCTTATTAACGACGGTATGCCAATTAAGGCTATTTTCCCAGGTCGTTGCTTCAGAAACGAGGCTACTGACGCTTGTCACGAAAACACATTCTTCCAGATGGAAGGCGTTATGGTTGACAAGGACATTTCAATTTCTAACCTTATTTACTTTATGAAAACAATGCTTTCAGAAGTATTCCGTAAGGATATCAAAGTTCGTCTTCGTCCCGGTTTCTTCCCATTCGTTGAACCTGGCTTTGAACTTGATATTTCTTGCCTTATCTGTGGTGGTGAAGGTTGTCCTTCTTGTAAACACAGTGGTTGGCTTGAACTTTGCCCATGTGGTATGATTCACCCTGAGGTACTTAAAGCAGGTGGAATTGACCCTGAAGAATACACAGGTTTCGCATTCGGTCTTGGTCTTACAAGACTTGCTATGATGAAATACGGTGTTAAAGATATCCGTGATTTGAACAGTGGTAGCCTTAAAACTCTCACTCAGTTCACAGACGACGAAAATTAAGGAAGGAGGAGTATATTTATGTTTTTATCAATGAACTGGATTAGCGATTTCGTTGACCTTTCAGGTCTTGACAAAATGGAGTTAATCCGTAAATTTTCACTTTCAACTGCAGAAGTAGAAAACGAAATTTTCTTCAAGGGCAGTGATTTCAGTGGTATTGTTGTTGCTGAAATCAAAGATATTCAGGACCATCCAAAATCAGAAAAGCTCCACCTTCTCAAAGTAGATATTGGTGAAGCAGAATTAGTTGATGTTGTATGTGGTGCTCCAAACGTACGTCTTGGTATGAAGACTGCATTTGCAAAGGTTGGCGCAAAGCTTGGTGAAATCGAAATTTCTCCAAGACCACTTGCAGGATATATGTCAAACGGTATGTGCTGCTCTGAAAAGGAAATCGGAATTTCTGATGACAATTCAGGTATTATGGACATTACAGAAGAAGTGGCAAATGGTACTGATATCAAAGACCTTTACGAAATCGACGACATCGTTTTCGAGGTTGATAATAAATCTCTTACAAACCGTCCTGACCTTTGGGGTCACTATGGTATTGCCCGTGAATTCGCTTCCCTTGCAAATCGTCCGTTAAAGCCATTACCACAGGTTGACTTATCACAGTATGACAATCTTCCAAAGGTTGACCTTAAAATTGAAGATAACCTTTGCCAGAGATATTCTTGCTTACAGGTTGCAAACATCACAAAGAATGTTAGCCCTGTTAATATGAGAATTCGTCTTTTCTACTGCGGTATGCGTGGAATTAACCTTCTTGCAGACCTTACAAACTACCTTATGCTTGAAATGGGTCAGCCAATGCACGCTTTTGACTCAAGAAAAGTTGAAAAAATCCGTATCAAGAGATTCAATGAGCCTTTCACATTCCAGACACTTGACGGAATTGACAGAAATATTGACGAAAACACACTTATGATTTGCAACGACAACACTCCTGTTGCTATTGCAGGTATTATGGGTGGTTTAGACTCTGAAATCGTAGAAGATACAACAACTCTTACTCTTGAATCAGCAACATTCAATGCTGCATCAATCCGTAAGTCAACAGTTCGTCTTGCACACCGTACAGACGCTTCAAACCGTTACGAAAAGTGCCTTGACCCTGAAATGACAGTTCCTGCTATTGCAAGATTTGTTAATCTTCTTACAGAGATTGACCCTGACGCACAGGTTGTTTCAGCACTTACTGACGAATATGCATTTAAATACCCAACTGTTACACTCGATTTCGATAAGGCATTTATTGACAAATATACAGGTATTGAGATTGCAAATGATACTATCGTAAATACTCTTAATTCACTTGGTTTCAAGGCTTCTAACGACGGTGACAACTTCACAGTAGAAGTTCCATCATGGAGAGCAACAAAGGACGTTACCATCAAGGCTGACATTGTTGAAGAAATCACTCGTATTTACGGTTACGACAACTTTGATATCCACACAGCAGCTGCTCCTCTCTATCCAGTTCGTGCAAAGGCAGAAAAGACAGTTGAAGACAGAATAAAGGATATGCTTGTTCATCGTTATTCACTTCACGAACTTCATTCCTACGTATGGCAGTATTTTGATGAATATAAGGCATTGGGCATTGAAATCGAGGATAACATCAAGCTTTCAGGTGCTACAAATCCTAATATTGAAACAATCCGTAAGTCAATTATTCCAACTCAACTTTGTCAGGTTAAGACAAACACTAATTTCTCAACTGATTTTGGTGTATTTGAGGTTGGTAGAGTTGTAGAAGGACTTAAAGAAGACGGACTTTGCAACGAGAGAAAGAAGCTTTGCATTACACTTTTCAGCAAGACAAAATCTCTCGAAACACTTTACATTGAACTTGCAACAATGCTTTCAGTTATCTCTGATAACATCAAGCACAAGGCACTCACATTCGTTCCAATGGAAGCAACTCTTAATTACGAACATCCAAGAAATCTTAATGAAATTTCTTGTGATGGTGTTGTTCTTGGTAAAATCGGTGTTGTTCACCCAACTGTTAGTAAGAAAATCGACAAGAAAGCATCAATCGTATTTGCTGAAATTGATGTGCCAATGTTCACAGAAATTGCTGATGCAGGTATTCATTACGCTGAGCCTTCTCGTTTCCCTGAAATGGAAATTGACCTTTCATTTATGAGCGAAACCTTTGCTCCAATCGGCAAGGCAATTAAGGATGCAAATTGCAGTCTTATTAAGAAGGTGGATGTTGTTGACACATATCGTGACGATAACGGCAAGTCAATCACTGTAAGAATGACATTCTCACATCCTGAAAGAACTCTCACAACTGAAGAGGTTATGGAAGTTGCAAACGGCATTATTGATGCACTCGGCAAGGAGAATATCACACTTAAATCATAAAAAAAGCACCCCAAGGGGTGCTTTTTTTATGAAGAATTGATGATGTAATAATTAATACGAAATAAAATCAAACAATTATTTCTTGAATTTAAGAATAACTGACATAATGAAATGCTTTGTTTTTGGCATAAGATTGCTGTACAGATAGTATTTCATTTTTTTATTTACGAAAATATATTCGCCGATAAATTCATAGTATTTCGCACCGAAGCTCATTTTGAAATCATTGATTCCCACGAAATTATCCCTTGGATTCATCTTACCGAGTGTACCGTCAGGACTTTGTTCAGGCTCTTTTACCATAACATAACCAAGGTCGTGAATATGGCAACCTGTTTCGATACTCTTGCAGATGCGAAGATAATTGAGATAATGGCTTGAACGAGTGTTGTTACGGATAATATTCTTTGTACCACCGAAAAGGCAGGATGCAACACCTGCATAACGGAGAGTGAAACCACCCGCAACGGGGATAATGGCATCCTCAGGGTAATCCTTAGTTTCTTCCATTCGTGTGTTAAATGCTTTTGTATTATTGTCAAGGGCTTCAATTTCACCCTTAATACCCTTGATTTTCTTTTCAGGAGCAGTTTCAAGGGATGCTAAAAGCTCAGCCTTTTTGGTCTGTCTTTCTCTTTCAAGGTCACAGTCGGTTTTTTTATTATAATATACCATTGTAATATCGCAACAGTCGGCAAAAACCTTCATAAGATGGGTGATGTATTCGCTATTTCTTTGAACAAATTCGTTACGGTTTGAGGTGTCTTCCATAACACTCATAAACTCGTCCATAATTGCAGGATTTTTCTCAACATCCTCATAAGTGTATGTTTTTGTCTGGAGACCACGAGTTGTACCGATTCTTACAGAATAACGAACACCTTTTTCGCAGTCCTTTAAAATCTTGTCAGCAGGAATTTGTTTGCCCTCATTGTCAAGAAGATGGATATATGTCTGAACAGGGTGTTTGTATGTGTAAGAGTCAATAACTGTGTTGAGTTTAAGTCCGTTTTCAATGAGAAGATTATGATTTTCAACGCCTTCGCTTACGGTTTCATCATTTATTCTCAATGGAATAAGCGGGTCAATAACAAGAGCAGTAGCACCTGCTTTTTTTGACTCTTTTTTAATGAAATCAAGAAAGGCTTTCTGCAAATCCTTGTTGTTATAGTCACAAACTGCACCACAGGGGATGTACCAGATAATTCCCGCACCGGGCATTTTGCGTGTAAGTACCATACATGTAAGAACTCTGGTTTCACCCTCAAAGCCACTGTAAAGAATTGAATTCCAAGCCTCTTTTACAAGATGCCAACGTGAACATTGAAGATATGACCCCTTGTTATCCCACACAAATTTGTCAAAAGCCTTTTCGTCCTTTTCAATTTTAAACTGGAACATAAAAACACTCCGTTTCAAAAATCATAACTAGTTAATTATAACACACAAAGCCAATCTTTACAATAAATTACAAAAATAATATAAAAAGACGAAAAAAATTAAATCATTTGTGGCACTCATATTAACTGTTTTAATGTTGACGAATTGCTTGAATTGATAGGATAAAAAATAGTGCAATCGGGGAATACTTCCTTGATTGCACTTTTTAAATTTTATTCTGTTAACTTTTATTTATCTTCTCTGTATTTTTCAATGGTTTTTGTAACTCGTTTGTCATTGTATATGGTGAAGAAAATAAGTGAAAGAAGACTGAAAACACCTGCAAAAACGCCTGTGAGCTTAACGCCCTGAAGACCAACTGATTCTCCTGATAAAGCACCGATTGCGAGAATACTTGAAACACCCATCATAGCAACAGCAGATGCAATTTTCTCAATGAATGTTTTAACAGCAGAGAAGATTCCCTCACGGTTAACCTTGTTTTCAAGGCTGTCGCATTGAATAATATCGGAAAGCACGGACTGTGGCAAAATATTGATTGCTGCGAATGGGAATGAAACAACAACACCCATAGCAAGACCCACAAATAACTCTTTACCCGGTGCAAGAGCAGCGATTTTGTCGCCAAAATAAATGAAACCGAAAACTACCGTGAAAACAATACTTGCAAGTACCAACAAAATCTTTTTGTTGTATTTTCTGCTGAATTTTATAATCATCGGGAAAAGACAGATTGCAACTGCAATAGCCGAAAGCATTACTAAGAATGACTGTGATTCAGGTACATTGAGAAGCATTGTGATGTAGTAAAGCATAGCAGTCTGGAAAAATGCCATTGAAACGCCACTGAATAGGTCGCCAAGGCTGAATACTACGAAATCACGATTCTTGAAAACAAGAGCAAAGGATTTGAGCATTGATTCCTTTGGCTTGATATTTGCCTCAACATAATCATTTTCGTTAAAGGCATAAGCAGTAAGCAACAAGCAAACAACACCGATGGTTGCGAAGAAAGTGAAAACAGTACGCCAAGCCCAGAGAGGGGAAAGACCTGCATTTTTAAGTATGTCAACAAAAAGTGTAGCGGCATACATAAATGAACTTGTACCCATAAAGAAAACTGTGCTTATTCCGTAATAACCGACTCTGTCCTTTGCATCAGGAATGATTTCAGGCACAAGTGCATTTCTTGGAATGAAATAGAAAGTGTATGAAGTGTAGTATGTAACAAGGAAAAAACCAACCCATATAGCATTTAATACAGAACCTTGCTCAAATGGTGCATAGAAAATCATAAGCACTGATAATGCATAAGGAATTGCAGCAAATCTCAAGAAAGGCATTCTACGACCATCCTTATGTTTGCATTTGTCAGAAAGAGATGCAACAATTGGGTCAGTAACAGCATCAACGATTTTACCTATGGCAGTAATAAGTGCCATAATTGTAATGAAACCTAAAAATTTGTTCTGTGGCAATAAAACAGGTAACCCACTTTTTCCCGTAGGCTGGAAGAAATATAAAAGATAGTTACCAATCATACCGTTAAAAAAGCCTTTTGCAATATCTGCGAGACAATAACGGTACATTTTTCTTTTCGGTAAAGACTTAACCATAAAAACACCCTTTGTCCTAAAAATATACTATATATAATAGCATAATAGAGCGAACAAAACAATGTTTATCTCTTAAATAAAAAAAATGTCAAAAAAATTAAAAAAGTTAAAAAAAAGACTTGACGAACTCGATTTGATGTGATATTATATTCAAGCGTTGAGACGCTGGTGTAGCTCAGTTGGTAGAGCAGCTGATTTGTAATCAGCAGGTCGGGGGTTCGAGTCCGTCCACCAGCTCCATTTTTTTGCAAATTAAATATGGGTAGGTTCCCGAGTGGCCAAAGGGAGCAGACTGTAAATCTGCCGTCGACGACTTCGGTGGTTCGAATCCACCCCTGCCCACCAAATAAAACAGATTCTCTCTTGAGAGTCTGTTTTATTTTTGTTTTGAATGAAAAAAGGGTGGATTCGAAAGCCCGTAAAGAAAACGATATCATAAGGTGTTGTTGACAAAATGTTTTATCTATAATATACTTATAGATGTATTATGATATGGAGTGATAGGATTGGGATTACTTTTTATTTTTATAGGTATTATTTGTATAATCGCCTTTCTTTTTGTTTTTCAATCGCCTTTTTATATTGTGTTAGGGTGTGGATGTATAATTTATGGTGTATATTATGATTCGAAAAATAATAAGACTAAAGATAAAGCTGAGTTTGAGAGAGGTCCTCAAACAATATCATCTCAACAATTAGTTGAGATTAGGAAGAGATTTGATAACATTTCTATTGTGCAAGACGTAATACGAACAGTACCATTGGAATCTTATTCGGGTTTTTATGGGTCTAACGGTGGGGTTTTTGTCTATCCTGACAAAATAACATGCATAGGAAAAGTGTTTTTTTATAGGGAATATGGTTTATCAAATATCTCTATTGAGGATACAAGACAATTAGCTTTTTGGATAGGTGAGAATATTCCTCATAAATTACCATATTATGTTTATCCTATAGAAACGTTTGATAAAGAAAAAAATGTTCTTGGATATAAGGTTTGTGTAGAATTAGAAAATATTTCTAAAATTATAGATAAGGATTTGAATTTGTGGTGAAATAGTTGTTTGTATTTATCTGATTGAAAATATGTAAAACAATTAAAATTAAACTGCATTTATAGTTATTGATAGAAAATTGAGAGTTCTTCCTTTGAAGGACTCTTAATTTTTTGCTTGTGAAATGGAAGAAGGGGTGGATTCGAAAGCCCGTAAAGAAATCGATTCTATCTTCACAATTGCAAAAATTAATGCTATAATATCCCAAGAGGATGTGTTTATATGAAAATTTCAACGGAAATAGATTCAATCGCATTACATATAGGTGAAGAAAAGGCAGTTGAGCTTGTTGCAAAAACGGGCTTTGACGCGTGGGATTTCTCGCTTTTTCAGATGTGTAGTACGCAAAACGGAGTGCTTGTGCCAACGGACCATCCAACAGCACAAAATGAATATCTTAAATTTGCACGAAAACTCAAGCAAATCGGACTTGATAACGGAATTGTTTGCAATCAATCTCACGCACCTTTTCCAAGCTCACCAAGTAGTGTAGATTGGCTAAAACGTGCCATTGAATGTACTGCCGAGGCAGGGGGAGAGATTTGCATAATCCACCCTATGAATAACGGTAGTCCAAAAGAAAATGCAGAAATGTATTTTGAACTTTTGCCCTTTGCCAAAGAGCATAATGTTAAAATCGCAACAGAAAATATGTGGAATTGGAGTAAACTGTTAAAGCATTCAAAGTTTGCTGCCTGTGCCACACCGAAAAGCTTTAATGCACATCTTGACGCAGTAAATGATGACTATTTTGTGGCATGTCTTGATATCGGGCACGCTGAAATGAAGGGCAGTAACACAAATGCAGTAGAAATGATAAAAGCTCTTGGCAGTCGTCTGAAAGCCTTGCACATTCACGACAATGATAAGCTTCACGACTCCCATCAGATTCCATTTTCAATGAAGATTGACTTTGTGCCGATAGTTAAGGCACTTAAAGAAATCGAATATGACGGGTATTTTACCCTCGAATCCTGTTATTATATTAATAATTCCAATAAAGACCGCATACCCCAATGTGTTAAGGAATTAAGGGATGCAGCACAAAAACTTGCAGATATGTTTGAAGAATAATTTTTTGTGTAAAAATCGGAGGATGATTTATGGTAATAGACTTTCACACCCACGCTTTTCACGACAGAATTGCCGAATGGGTAATAGAGTCTCTTATGGAAAGCAGTAAGGACGAATGTAAACCGTGTAGTGATGGCACAGTGGGTGGACTTTTGAAAAATATGGATGAATTTGGTGTGGATATTTCCGTTGTCCAACCCATAGTGGTAAATCCAAAAAACACTGAAGTACAGAATAAATGGGTAAAGGAAATAACAAATGATAGAATTCTTTCCTTTGGTAGCCTTCATCCTGAAACAGATGATTATAAAAGGGATATTGACCTTATATGCAGTTTAGGTTTGCCGGGAATAAAGTTTCATCCTGAATTTCAAAAATTCTTTATTGATGACCCTAAAATGCTTAAAATGTATGACTATGCTTTCAGTAAAGGGCTTATGATTCTTTTCCACGCAGGTTATGACCCGTCTTTTCCACCACCAATTCACAGCACACCAAAGCAATTTGCCCAAATTGCAAAGGAAATGCAGGGTGGGGTAATGATTACTGCACACCTTGGTGGGCAAAGTCAATGGGACGATGTTGAAAAGTACCTTGTAGGGACTGATGTTTACTTTGATACTGCTATGGGTATGGAATATTATCCACACGAGCAGTTTGTAAGAATTGTGGAAAATCACGGTGCAGATAAAATTCTTTTCGGCTCGGATTCCCCTTGGACTAGGGTGGATGAAGAAATTGAGACACTCAATTCCCTGCCATTAACTCAGGAACAAAAGGATTTAATTCTCTACAAAAACGCAAAAAGATTGTTGAAGATATAAAAGGTAAATTATAATTTATCAACCAAAAAACCACCTGAAATCAATTCAGGTGGTAATTTTTTATCCTAATGAAGTTGTAACGGTTGTTGTAACCTTTGCGTCGTAGCAACTGAATTTTTCGTCAATATTCTTTGGTAATGTTTTCTGTGTAAGCAAGCTGACGATTGGGACGAGAATTAATCCACCAACCATTGCGAACACGCCTGAATAGAGTGAATTTGTGAAAACAAAGCTTAAAACCGGTGTTGTTGGTTTGAAAAGTCCGATACTTATAAGTAACTGTACAATTTCAAGTCCTGTACCGAAAATAAAGCTTGTTACAACGGCAGCCTTTGTGGTCTTTTTCCAATATAAACCGTAAAGGAACGGAGCAAGGAATGCACCGGCGAGAGCACCCCAAGAAACGCCCATCATCTGTGCAATAAATACTGATTTTGACCAAATTGAGTCTTTAAGAATTGCAATAATTGCAGAAATTGCGATGAAGAATACAATGAAAACACGAAGAATGAAAATGCTCTTTTTGTCGTCAACTGCCTTTTTCTTTTCAAGCTTTGGTTTAATTACATCCAGGGTAAGAGTTGAAGAAGATGTAAGAACAAGGGAAGAAAGTGTTGACATTGATGCAGAAAGCACAAGCACGATAACAAGTGCTACAATTACAGGAGCAAGGTCGGAAAGAATTGTTGGAACAACCTTGTCGAACATAACTGCACCTGCTTCAGAAATGAAACCACCTTCAAGCATTTCTGCCTTGTAAAGACGACCGAAACCACCAAGGAAGTAGCAACCACCTGCAACGATAATAGCAAAAATTGTTGAAATAATTGTACCTTTCTTAATTGAGCCTTCGTCCTTGATTGAATAGAATTTACCAACCATCTGTGGAAGTCCCCAAGTGCCGAGAGAAGTAAGCACAACAACAAAGAAAAGGAAAATAGGGTTTGGACCGAACATTGATGTGAACTCTGCACCTGCGTCAGCTGAAAGACTTGCAACAGCCTGAGTAAAGCCACCATTTTTAATAAGAACAGCAGCAATAACTGCCACAATACCAACAAGCATTATAATACCCTGAATGAAATCGTTAATAGCAGTTGCCATATATCCACCAAAGATAACATAAATACCTGTAAGCACAGCCATAGCAATTACAATCACTGCATAAGGAATGTTGAATACATTATTAAAGAGGGAAGAAAGTCCGTTGTAAAGAGAGGCTGTATAAGGAATAAGGAAAACGAAAACGATTACAGAAGCAACAATTTTAAGTGCCTTTGAGTCGTATCTCTTTTCAAAGAAATCGGGCATTGTTTTTGAGTTGAGATGCTGTGTCATAACCCTTGTTCTTCTGCCAAGAACTGACCAAGCAAGAAGTGAGCCGATAAATGCATTACCAAGTCCAATCCAAGTAGAAGCAAGACCGAAATTCCAGCCGAATTGACCTGCATAACCAACAAAGATAACTGCAGAGAAATAAGATGTACCAAATGCGAAAGCAGTAAGCCAAGGGCCTACAGAACGACCACCGAGAACAAAGCCGTCAACATTGGTTGCATTTTTTCTGCAATAAAAACCGACACCTATCATAAGTGCAAAAAAGCATATAAGCATTGGAATACTAATCATCATTGTTGTTGTCATTTTAATCACTCCTTTATATTAAATCTTTTCTTGACAAACAAGGAATAATGTGGTATATTTGCTTTAACGCTTTAAAGTTTAGCACTTTAAAGCAAATATGTCAATAGGCAAAATTGGATTTCTACAAATTTTTATTTCTATTGATTTTTCTTGCTATTTAAAGTAAAATAACAAAATATTATGTAATTTTTGGAGAATGAAAAATGACAATCGTACACTTACTTGAAAAGAATGCTCGTGAGTTTCCAAATGATGTGGCATTAGTGGAAATAAATCCCGAGCAACCAGAAACAAGACGAATTACGTGGAGTGAATTTGAACTTGTTGAGCCGGGTGCAAGACGTCCTTACAGACGAGAAATCACTTGGAGTGTTTTTGAAGAAAAAGCAAACCGTTTTGCAAATATGCTTACTCAAAACGGAATCGGAAAGGGTAACAAGGTTGCAATTCTTTTGATGAATTGTATCGACTGGTTGCCTATATATTTTGGTATATTAAAAACAGGTGCTTTGGTAGTGCCACTTAATTTCCGTTATTCATCCGACGAAATTGATTATTGTCTTGACTTGGCTGAGGCTGATGTTCTTGTTTTCGGCAACGAATTCGTAGGACGTGTTGAGACTGTTGCAGAAAAAATCAGTAAAAAGTGTAAGCTTATTTATTTTGGTGCAAGTTGTCCTGCTTTTGCAGATGATTATAACGAGCTTGTTTCCGAATGTTCAAGTAGCTTCCACGGATGTTGGTTAGAGGAGTCTGATGACGCTGCAATTTATTTCTCATCAGGTACAACAGGTTTCCCAAAAGCGATTTTACATAATCACGAAAGCCTTATTCACTCTTGCCGTTGTGAACAGGCACACCATAATCAGCAGAAGGATGACTGTTTCCTTTGTATCCCACCACTTTACCACACAGGTGCAAAAATGCACTGGTTCGGTAGCCTTTTAAGTGGTTCAAAGGCAATTATTTTAAAGGGTACACAGTCAAGAAATATTCTTAAAGTTGCAAGTGATGAGAAATGCACAATCGTTTGGCTTCTCGTTCCTTGGGCACAGGATATTCTCAATGCCATTGACAGTGGCGAAATTGATTTAAACGAATTTGATTTCTCAAATTGGAGACTTATGCATATTGGTGCACAGCCTGTTCCACAGAGCCTTATTAAGCGTTGGCTTGAATATTTCCCAAATCAGCAGTACGACACAAATTATGGTCTTTCCGAGTCAATCGGTCCGGGTGCAGTTCATTTGGGTGTTGAAAATGTTCACAAAGTTGGTGCTATTGGCGTACCGGGTTATGGCTGGGAAACAAAGATTATTGACCCAAATGGAAATGAAGTAGAACAGGGTGATGTTGGCGAGCTTTGCTTAAAGGGTCCCGGAGTTATGACTTGCTACTATCGTGACGAAGAAGCAACAAAGGCAACTCTTAAAGATGGTTGGCTTTTGACAGGGGATATGGCTATGCTTGACGAGGATGGTTTTATCTACCTTGTTGACCGTAAGAAGGACGTTATCATCACAGGTGGTGAAAACCTTTATCCTGTACAGATTGAAAACTTTATGGCTTCCCACGAAAAAATAAAGGATGTTGCAGTTATCGGTCTTCCTGACCCACGACTTGGTGAAATTGCAACTGCTATTATTGAAATTAAGAAGGGTATGACTTGTACAGAAGAAGAAATCAACGAATTCTGTAAGAGTCTTCCACGATACAAGAGACCTCGTAAGATTATTTTTGCTGATGTACCTCGTAACCCAACGGGTAAAATCGAAAAACCAAAGCTTCGTAAAATCTACGGTGCAGAAGGTCTTGTTGACTCACAGAATAAATCATAAGGAAGAGAATGGATATGAAAAAATTATTGATAGGTAATCAGGCAGTTGCAGAAGGATTGCACGACGGTGGTTTGGGTGTTGTTTCAAGTTACCCGGGTACCCCATCAACTGAAATTACTGAATTTTTAAGTAAATTTGATGATATTCATAGCGAGTGGGCACCGAACGAAAAGGTTGCTTGTGAGGTTGCATTTGGTTCAAGTCTTGCAGGTGCTCGTTCTGCTTGTGCTATGAAACACGTTGGTCTTAATGTTGCGGCAGACCCACTTTTTACACTTTCATACACAGGTGTTAACGGTGGTATGGTAATCTGTGTTGCAGATGACCCTGCTATGCACTCCTCACAGAATGAACAGGACTCTCGTCATTATGCTATGGCTGCAAAAGTGCCAATGCTTGAACCTGCTGACTCAATGGAAGCATACACATTTGCAAAAAATGCTTTCGAATTGTCAGAAAAATTTGATACACCTGTTCTTCTTCGTATGTGTACAAGAATTGCACACAGTCAGTCCATCGTTGAAACAAGTGAAAAACAACCTGCAGTATTAAAGGATTACGAAAAAAATCCTGCAAAGTACATAATGGCACCTGCAAATGCTATAAAGCGTCATCCATTTGTTGAAGAAAGAACACTTAAACTTCAGGAATTTGCAGAAAACTGTGAATACAATACAGTTGAAATGAACTCTGACGAAATCGGTATTATTACATCAGGCTGTTCATATCAGTATGTGAAAGAGGTTATGGGGGATAGTGCAAGTGTCCTTAAAATCGGTATGTCATACCCATTACCTGTAAAGCTCATTAAGGATTTTGCATCAAAGGTTAAAACTCTTTATGTTATTGAGGAGCTTGACCCATTCATTGAAAATCACGTAAAAGCACTTGGAATAGAATGTATCGGCAAGGAGAATTTCTCAATTTTAGGTGAATTCTCTCAGGCTACTATTGCAAAAGCATTTGGTAAGGAATTACCTGAAAGCGTTTCTGCTGATTCTGCAATTCCAAATCGTCCACCAATGATGTGTGCAGGTTGCCCTCACAGAGGTCTTTTCTACACACTTGCAAAGAATAAGATTACAGCCCTTGGTGATATCGGTTGCTACACTCTCGGCTCAGCACCACCACTTAATGCCCTTGACTCAACTCTTTGTATGGGTGCATCAATTTCAGGTCTTCACGGCTTTAACCTTGCAAGAGGTAAGGATGCAGAGAAAAAGAGCGTTGCAGTTATTGGTGACTCAACATTTATGCATTCAGGTATGACAGGTCTTGTGAATGTGGCATATAACGCTACAAATTCAACTGTTATTATCGTTGATAACTCAATTACAGGTATGACAGGTCATCAGCAAAACCCAACAACGGGCTATAACATCAAAGGCGACCCGGCTTCTAAGGTTGACCTTGAAGCACTTTGCAAGGCTTTGGGTATTAACCGTGTAAAAGTTGTTGACCCTTATGACTTAAAGGCTTGTAATGAGGTTGTTAAGGAAGAATTGGCAGTTGAAGAGCCATCAGTTATTATCTCTCGCAGACCTTGTGTGCTCTTGAAATCAGTAAAAGCTCAGCCACCACTTAAAGTGGATGAAGATAAATGTAAATCTTGTAAGAGATGTATGACACTTGGATGTCCTGCAATCAGTATGAAGGATGGCAAGGCAAAGGTTGATGCAACATTGTGCGTAGGCTGTGGCGTATGTAAACAGCTTTGTGCATTTGATGCAATCGTGTAAGGGAGGAGGACTTAAAATGAAAACTGTTAGTGTTATGATAGTTGGTGTTGGTGGACAGGGAAGTCTTTTAGCATCAAAATTATTAGGTCGCCTTCTTGTTGACGAGGGCTATGATGTAAAGGTAAGTGAAGTTCACGGTATGAGTCAGCGTGGTGGCTCCGTTGTAACTTATGTTCGTTTTGGGGATAAGGTTTATTCACCAATTATCACAGAGGGTGAAGCAGATATTATTATCTCATTCGAAAAGCTTGAGGCAGGTCGATATGCTAAATACCTTAAAAAAGATGGTAAAATCGTTGTAAATACTCAGCAGATTGACCCAATGCCCGTTATTATCGGTGCGGCAGAATACCCTGAAAACATTCTCGGGGAATTGACAGAAAAGGGTGTCAGCGTTGATGCTCTTGATGCACTTTCCCTTGCTGAACAGTCAGGTTCCTCAAAGGCAGTTAATATTGTGCTTATGGGTAAGGCATCAAAATATTTTGATATTCCTTATGAAAAGTGGATTACTGCTATTGAAAATACAGTAGCACCTAAATTTGTTGAGATGAACAAAAAGGCATTTGAGTTAGGTTATAATTCATAAAAAATAAAAAAACTATTGACTTTAATGTTTTAGGGTGTTAAAATGTTAAAGTAATAAAGACGTTTGAACGGAAAATAGTATCCGAAAATATCATTTTCAGAGAGCTGTGGTTGGTGAAAAGCAGTAGTGTAAAGTCGGTGAATTCATTCCGTGAGTCGTTGGCTGAAGGAGTTTTCTGTGTAGGTCAAACGGGTTCGACCGTTATATCGACAAGGGTGTGTTTGCACTCGGAGGCCATTATTGTGAGATAATGGTAAATAGAGGTGGTACCACGGGAAAAATCTCGTCCTCTGTGTTCCGAATTGGAATGCAGAGGACTTTTTATTTGCTTCTGCAATCCACAAAACCCTATATTTTAATTGCAGAAAGGACGAAAACAAAATGGAAAAACGTTACTATCAAAAAGAAATCGAAACCATGCCTGTTGAAGATATTAAAAAGCTTCAATCAGAGAAATTGGTGAAACAGGTAAAGCATGTTTATGAAAATGTGCCTTACTACAAGAAATTAATGGATGAAAAGGGTGTTACACCCGACGATATTAAGGGTATTGAGGATTTACACAAACTCCCATTCTTATCAAAAGCAGATTTAAGAGATGCTTACCCTTACGGATTACTCGCAAAACCACTTAATGAATGTGTAAGAATTCATTCAACATCAGGTACAACAGGCAGGCGAGTTGTTGCATTCTATACACAGCACGACGTTGACTTGTGGGAAGACTGCTGTGCTCGTGCAATCGTTGCAGCAGGTGGTTCTAATGAAGATGTTTTACAGGTAGCTTATGGTTACGGGCTCTTCACAGGTGGTGCAGGTCTTCACGGTGGCGGACATAAGGTTGGTTGCCTTACTCTTCCAATGTCATCAGGTAATACAGAGAGACAAATTCAGTTCATGATGGACTTAAATTCCACAATTCTCTGTTGCACACCATCTTATGCAGCATATATGGGTGAATCACTCAAAGAACAGGGTTACACACCTGATACAATTCCTCTTAAAGCAGGTATCTTCGGTGCGGAAGCTTGGACAAACGAAATGCGTCATCAGATTGAAGAAACACTCGGTATCAAGGCTTATGACATCTATGGACTTACTGAAACATCAGGTCCCGGTGTTGCTTTCGAATGTGAAGAACAAACAGGTATGCACATTAACGAAGACCATTTCTTAGCAGAAATTATCGACCCTGAAACAGGTGAAGTTTTACCGGAAGGCAGTAAGGGTGAACTTGTTTTCACGGCTCTTGACAAAGAAGCATTCCCACTTCTCCGTTACCGAACAAGAGATATCTGTGTTCTTTCCCGTGAAAAATGTTCTTGTGGCAGAACACTCATCAAAATGGCAAAACCAATGGGTAGAAGTGACGATATGCTCATTATCCGTGGTGTTAACGTATTCCCAAGCCAGATTGAAACAGTTCTTCTTAACGAAGGTTATCAGCCTAACTATCAGATTGTTATTGACCGTGTGAATAATAACGATACATTCGATGTTCTTGTTGAAATGAATCCTGAAAACTTCACAGACACAGTCAGCGGTGTTACAAAACAGGAAAAAGCACTTGCAAATGCTATGAAGGTTATGCTTGGTATTAATCCTAACGTTAAACTTGTTGCTCCAAAGAGTATTGCTCGTAGCGAAGGCAAGGCAGTTCGTGTGGTTGATAAACGTAAACTTTACGATTAATAGAAAGGGGAATATACTATGTCATTAAAACAGTTAACTATATTTGTTGAAAATAAAAAAGGTGCGTTGGTTGATATTACAAAAACTCTCGCAGATAACAATGTTAATCTCCGTGCTTTGTCTATTGCAGACACGCAGGATTTCGGTATTCTTCGTCTGATTGTAAATGATAACGAAACTGCAACAAAAGCGTTGAGCGATGCAGGCTATCTTATCAAAATGACGGATGTTGTAGGCGTTAAAATCGGTGACCAACCGGGTAAGCTTTCAAAAGCTCTGGAAGTCCTTGATAAGGCAGATATCAATATGGAATATCTTTACGCATTTATGGCTCGTACTGAAAAACACGCTTATGTTGTTCTTCGTGTTGCTAATAACGACGAAGCTGAAAAGGCACTTGAAGATGCAGGTTTCCATATGATTACAGATGCCGATGTGGATAAGTTATAATTTAACGTAATACATATTGCAGGGCGGGGGATTTTTCTCCCGCTTTTTTATTGCAACAAATTGCATTCTATACTCTGCATTCTGCACTCTGCACTCTACATTCATACTACATCTTGTGATTGCAAATAAGAGAAATTTGTGTTATACTTATTCTCCCTGATTATGTGTGAAAAAAGGAGGGAAAGGTATGTTTGAGATTTCTCCAAAAGTTTATTCGTCAATGTTTTCGTTACCAACGGAAATTGCAGACAAGGGGCTTAAATTCGCAAGTGGCGAACAATTAAAAGTTATTATCTGTATCTTCAGAAATCCGTCAATTACTGTGGAAGAAATCACAAAGATTACAAATCTTTCTCTCGGTGCAGTTAACGAATGTGTGGAATATTGGGTGGCAAACGGAATTTTAAAGGATTCACAGCCCGAAAAGGTGGTTAAAACTGAAAGTCAGGTGCAAACGGCAGAAAAAGTAAAAATGCCATTACCTGAAATTCATTTTGTTAACCCTACTCAAAGTGAAATTGAGAAAATTCTCAAGAAAAATGGCTCAATGAAACGTCTTTTCCTTGAAGCACAGGAGATTTTAGGAAGAACTCTCGGTTACAGTATGCAATGCACAATTTATGCCATTGTTAACCGTTACGGTATTACTCCCGACGTGGCAAACTGCCTTTTACACTTTGCAAAGAGTATTAACAACACAAGTCAGAATGACATTCTTAAAATTGCAAAATATTGGGCAGAGAATGGCATAACAGATATGAAATCTGCTGACGATTATATTCAGGAAACGGAAAAAGCACTTACTGTTTTTCGTGAATTGGCAACCCGTACAAATAACGATACATCAGCACCAACCTTTGCAGTTATGGAAGTATTCTGCGAGTGGATTCGTTGGGGCTATGGTATCGACGAAATCGAAAAAGCCTTTAATATTATGAAGGCTGAAAAACAGACGGGTAGGCTTATTTGGAATAATATTTCCCATATGAACGGAACAATTAAAAACTGGCGTAAACAGGGTGTTGTTACCCTCACGGAAATCGAAAAGGGAACAAAGAAATTCCAGAGTAAAACACAGAAATCAAAAACCCAGAAAGAAACAATAGAAACATCCTTTGATGTTGAACTTGCACAGAAGATGTCGAAAGAGCATCGCAAGGATTTCAGTACAAAGAAGACTAAAAAGAAAGGTAGGGGAGCATAATGGCATATTCAAGAGAGCTTTATAAAAGAGCAAGTGAAGAAATCAAAAGAAGAAAAACTCAAGCCGAATATACAGCACAACAGCATAAAAATGAATTGAATGTCAAGTACCCCGAATTTCAGTTTATTGAGTCCGAACTTGCAAAAACAGGTATGGAAATTGTTGCAATTTTCGGAACACGTGACAATGTGCAGGAGCGACTTGCAGCAATCCGTGCAAAAAACACATCTCTTCGTAATGAGAGAAAGAAACTTTTGAAGGCTTTGGGGCTTCCCGAGGATTATTTAGATGTTAAATACACCTGTGAAATATGTCAGGACTCAGGGTATATTGAAGAACGAGACGACGAAAGAGGCGTGTCGTACGGTACAAAATATTGCTCTTGTCATAAGGATTTGCTTAAAAAATATGCAAGTGAAAAAATGTCAAAGGCAACACCAATGGAGCTTTCAAGCTTTGAGGATTTTGATTTGAGCTATTACCCTAGACAGGTGGGCAGTAATGGTGAATCCCCATACGAAGCAATGAAGTTCGTGTATGAAAATTGCAAAAACTATGTGGATGATTTTGACCTTGAATCAAATAACCTTTATTTCTATGGCAGAACAGGACTTGGTAAAACCCACCTTTCATTGGCTATCGCAAACGAGGTTATGAAAAAGGGATATAATGTTGTTTACGGTTCAGTTATTACATTTCTTAATAAATTGGAGCGTGAAAAATTCGGCAGAACTGAAACCTATGAAACCGAGGATGCTTTAGTGGATGCAGATTTGCTCATCCTTGACGACCTAGGTGCAGAATTCACAACACCTGTTGCAGTTTCCTGCCTTTACAACATACTTAATTGTCGCATCGCTCGTCGTGTGCCAACAATTATCAGTTCAAATCTCAGCGTTGAGGAGATTAAAAATCGTTATCCCGAAAGTATAGCATCCCGAATTATCGGCAACTTTAAAACAGTTGAGTTTATCGGTAAGGATATTCGCCAAATCCAGAATGATGAATAATTTAAAGCGTCGGATTGCATGTCCGGCGTTTTTTCTTTTCTGCAAAGTTTTCTCTGTGCTTTTTTGCAGAATTTTTTGCCATATCAATATCAATGCTAGTGTTAGCGTCACAATGGGGCTCAAACGCCTGTTTTAGCTTGTTTGTCCGTTGAGTCGGGATGTATGTATCGTGCATCCCAAAAACGTCATTTACATAGATTTTAAGGGGCAATCCATCTTTTTGATATTCCCTATGGATAAGTCCTGCTTGTTCAAGCTTTGTAAGAGAGCTTGTGGCCGTTTTATGGTTGCATCTCAAATGACAACGAATCTGTTGATTAGTGTAATAAATAAAAATACCCTTTTCATCGGAGAAATGTTTAGGATTTAATTTTGACAGTTTTAGTCTGTTAAGCAGTAGCATATATAAAAGGAAATCCTTAGAAGAAAAATGACTATATGTGTCAGTTTCGAGCATCTTCAAAGGGAAAATAGCATAGTTAGAATTATCGTTTATAAAAAAACACCTCCCATATATAGTCCCAAAAAGCCATTTCGTCCCAGGATTTCCGGGACGTTTTGTGGAAAACAGGGAAATGTTAACAGAAAGTTTACAAATGACACTATTTTTAGAAGAAAACTAAGTAAAAATAATCACAAAAATAAAAATAGATAATCGATTAACTTTTTTATAATTTATAACTATATATTTATAACTATATATTATTTATTGATGGTAAAATAGGCTATGGTGGTATGGTAAAATGAGCTATGGTGGTATGGTAAAACAGGCTATGGTGGTATGGTAAAACAGGCTATGGTGGTATGGTAAAACAGGCTATGGTGGTATGGTAAAACAGGCTATGGTGGTATGGTAAAACAGGCTATGGTTCACTTTATTTAACTTTGTTTACCGTACTACAAACTCCAATTTAACTATTATGAATACTAATAAAAAAATCTCAGGTTTAAGCCTGAGATTTATTTTTTTCTTTTTTATCACTTATCACTTTAATTGCTATGATTATAGCAACGGAAACAAGGATGCTGATTGTTCCGTAAAGGGATGCTTTTTCGCCATAGGGCAGATACACATCCACTATGGGCTTTAAGAATTGGTATGAAACAAGATGACCCATTTCCTTGTATTTTTCATTGAAATTGTAAACTATCACATACAGCATAGCCGAATAGATATTTGCCATAGCACCAAAATATAAAAGTGAACGCCAAGCAAACGGAATATTTATTAACATAAGTATAATTGCAAGAATTCTGCATATTGTCATAAGTGTGTTTACAGTTTCGGATGAAGCGATTATGATAATCTGGTCAATGGTAATTCCCGACTCATTTTCGATATACTGAAAAACAACCTTTTTAACCTCTATGCTGACTTTTTCTTCGTAGGTAGTGGCATTATCGGAATTGAATTCGGGGTTTGATTCAAGTGTAATCCCATTTTCAATTCTTTCCTTTGCTTCATTCACATCACTATTAATCAAGTAATCCACTATTGAATGAACCTGTGTTTTGACTACTTTATTCACTTCGACTGACGAAAGCGTCTGGTCAACTGCAAAGTCAGTAATCTGCCCTACAAATGGGTTTAAAAGATTTGCAATACCACCTAAAAAACTACTGTCAATCTGTCCTTCAATACTGCTTGAAAGATAATCCTTAACATATCTCTCCAAGGTGATTTCTTCACCGTTATAAACAAATGTGAGAGAGGATAAATCCATACTCTCAATTTGTGCGTCAAACTTGTCAGAAACCAGATAAGTTTTAGCGCCACTTATAAGGGTTGCTCCAAGCAGACTGAATGCGATTGCGATACAAAGCAAACACGAAAGTATTATTGAAATAATCTCATATGCCTTTTTGTTGATTTTCATAGTACCACCTAAAACAAAAGCCCTGCATCAGGAGGACACAGGGCAGATTTTCAAAGGACTGTAAATTATTCAGCTTTTTCTTCCTTTTTCTTGTGGAAAAGAATTTTGTCAACTGGGAAGTAGAGGAAGAACTGAACTGCTGAACAAATCATTGTTGCAATATTCTTAGCAAGAACTTCATCACACCAGTCAAATCCCACAAACACACCCTTAAGTGTTGGGTTAAGCCATGCTGAGAAGAAAATAAGACCGATTGTGAAAACGATGTAGATTGGAAGAGTAACTGCAACATTTGCACCTGAATTGAATGTCTTTTCTTTGTTTACGAAGAAAGCAACAATCTGTGCGATGATGTTAGCAACGTTACTAACGATAAAGTAACCAAGTCCGCCAACTGCTACTGGATAAACAAATACCCACCAGCTGAAATCCTGTGAATAAAGTTCCTGAATTGCTGGGATAAGCTGAAGTGTGTTAAGAAGTACAAACTGTACAATCATTGCAAGAAGGCTTACAACGATAAACTTAATAAACTGCCAGATAGTAACAAGAACTGAACCTTTTTTCTCGGCTGCCTTGTCAATGTCTTTTAAAACTGCCATAATAGAATTCTCCTTTTATGTATCAAGATATGAATAAATCATATCATAAATACAATAAATAGTCAATAAAGAAAAATCGTTTCTTCACCACACTAAAATGTTATGACAAAGCAAGTTGACCACACAATATCCTGACAAAACCACAATTTATTGCAGATAATTAATTTCATTTTGCATAAAAAAACTCCCCGAAGAGGCACACTCCGTAAGAAAGTGTGCCTCAGTTTTATTCGCCAAAGGCGAGTTGTATTGCTAAAGCAGTGGTATTTGGGCTTCGCCCAAGTGATATTGCCTTCGGCAGTTTTGATGGCGAATAAAATACCACTAAAACCGTAGGTTTTAATATCACTTTGCTGTCAAGCAAAATAAAACTGTGAGACCTGTCTCACAATATCACTTGTTGTTTTTATCTTTGAGATAGGTGTTTTAAAGTATATAACCCACTATGACACTTTCGATTTGAAAGTGTCAATTTTTATGTAAAAAAGAAAATTGGGAGAAACTTCTTTATGAAGTTTCTCCCAAGGGAGTTTCTTTAATTATACTCTATTCTTTTTTCTTTTAAGAACTACTGCACTTGCACCTGCTGTTGTCATTAATACAATAGCAAAGAGAAGAACAAAGTTTTCTGCAGATTCATTTGGAAGGTCAACATCTGTAATAGGCTTACCATTTGATGGCTTGTCTGTTTCAGGCTCACTTGGAGTTGTTGGCTCATCTGGAGTTACTGGTTCATCTGGAGTTACAGGCTCATCTGGAGTTACAGGCTCATCTGGAGTTACAGGCTCGTCCGGAGTTACAGGCTCATCCGGAGTTACAGGCTCATCCGGAGTTACAGGCTCATCAACCTTACCAAGGTCCTTTTTGATTGCGAACTGGTCAACTCTTTCTTCGCTATCACCGTTGATTGCATAAGAATCAAAGTAGAGAGTATCACCATCAATCTGAATGTATGAATATGTTGGAACTTCAAAGTAAGCTACTGTTTCACCGATAGGGAAGAGCTCATTTGTCTCTTCAACAGGCTTTGCTTTGTAGTGCTTAACGCCGATTGTACCGTTGATTGAGTAAATTGTACCGTCAGGGTTAACCTTTGCTGTGTAGTCAAGACCGTTGTATGAAACCTTTTCTGTTTCTGCACCTACAACAACATTGTTGTTCATAACATCTGTACGCATAAATACGTGGTCGTGACCTTGGAATACAATGTCAATTCCAAGTTGTGGCATAAGTGTCTGAAGCTGTGCACGGATTGCAATAACATCATCATCGTCATAATGTGAACCATTTGAATATGGTGCTTTATGGAGAGCAACGAATTTCCAGTCAGCATCAGAAGCGTTCATATCAGCAATAAGCCAATCAATCTGTTCCTGTGTAAGACCTTCGTCTTCACCTAATTTGTTTGAATCAAGGATTGCAAAGTGTGCATTGTTATAATCAAATGAGTAGTAAACACCAGGTGTCTTGTCCTGTTCAGGTGCATTAGGGAATGTGAAGTAGTAATCAAGAGCATTGTCGCCCTTTTCTTCGTGGTTACCTGCAAGTCCCATCATAGGAATATTCATAAGAGTATCTGTTGCAGAATTGAACATTCTCTGCCACTGAATAAAGCTTCTGCCGTCGTCAACAAAGTCGCCTGTGCTCAAAATGAAATCACCATCGTGGTTGCTTGTTGCAAATTGGAGTGCAGGAGCAAATACCTGATTATACTGCTTTTCAGTTGTTGACTGTGGGTCAGTAATATGGAAGAAACTGAATGAATCGGAGTTGTCAGCAGTGTCAAGAACACCAACTTCACTCCACCAACCCTTATCTGCATCACCGATACGGTAGCAGTATTTTGTGTTAGCCTCAAGACCTGAAATTGTCACAATGTGACGGTTTACATATTCCTTATGGTAGATAATACCGATAAAGCCTAAGTCAATTGCAGGCCATTCGCGTAATGTTTCAACATCACAGCTTGTTTCAATATTAACATTAACTGTTGTGCCCTTTGAGAAGTCAGGGTTGCTTGAATAAGGAACAATCTGAATATCAGAATCTGTAATGCTGTATTTTGTATAGTAACTGATTACTCTTTCTGTTGCAGCATCTTCACCGAGCTGAACGGAAATGTGTGATGGAAGTCTTAAATTCTTCTGTGAAAGTGGAACTTCAATAGGACCGTCAGAAACTAATTTGCCTTCGTGGTCAGCCATATAGCCGGGATTTTCATCATGAGTGAAGTCCTTCATAATTCTGTAGAATTCCTGGTCAATAATGTCATACTGACTTTCTGTAAGATATTCGTCAAGGAATGAGAAAACAACTTCTGTAACTGTGTCGCCATCGAAAACGCCAAGTACAAGAACGATTGAAACAACATCAGTAAGACTAAGTGAAAGAAGTCCGTCATCACCAACAATTTCGTTGATATAATCAACTGTTGAGTTAATAGTATCATTATTGATAGCGCTTATTCCAAGAGAAACAGGGTCAATTTTGATTTCATTAAGAATATTATCTACAAGGAGCTGTTCGATAACCATTTCAGCAAGAGCGTCAACGATAAGTTCAGCATTTTCACCATTGTCAAAGCGTTCAAGAGCACTCATAAGGAATTTATCATTCTTAGGGTCCTCATTATTTATACTGTGCATAGCAATAACAGTTGAAGCAAGGTCACTTACAGTACCCTTGTCACCCTCACTGCCGAAGCCCAAAGTGTCTTTATAAACTGTTGAAGGATAGTCGGAAATTTCAAGGTCAAGGAATGTATCAAGAATTCCTGAAACTGTTTCTACTGTGTAGTCATAGTCTGTGAGATAAGCCTTTTCAAGCTGATTACAGATTGAACGGAGTAAGCCCTTAACTGCAACTGCTGAAAGACCACCGAGAACCTCATTACCGATAAGGTCTGTCATAAGCTCGTTAAAGTCAAGCATATTTGTAAGATACTTGTAAAGACCACCTGCATCCTTAACATCCTTACCAAATCCGTAACGAAGCTGGTACTGAAGAAGGTTTGTTACGAAGTTTTTAATATCATCGCCACCGAAATTGTAAGCAAATGCTTGATTTCTGAATGGCTTTGCCTGAGCAACACCGTTGATATAAACAGGAACAACCTCGTCAACATCGTGTGTACGGTATTCACATTCAACTCTGCCTGTTGCATAAGTGTCCATTGTAACAGTTCTGAATTGGTTAGGATAGCTGAGAATTGAAGATGTTGTAATTTCATGAACCTCGTCACCACTGTCAGTAACATAGCTTGCTACATCCTGCATGTGTGAATGACCTGAAACAGTGTAGTGCATACCTGCTTTTGCAAGAGCATCAACAACTTCCTGCCAGTTGAAGAGAACGAACTGGTCAAGAATATCAACCTGTGTTTCCATGTGAGGAACAAGGTTGTTGTGACACATAACGATAACTGTTTTGCCGTCTTTTACAGCCTTTTCTGTTTCTGCTACTGCCCAAGCGAGAAATTCATCAGACATTCTACCGCCTGTTTCCTGTTCTGCTTCACCTGAATCTGTTGTGTCAGGAGAATACATCATAGCGTCAAGAGCAATAAGACGATAATCGTCACTAAGGTCAACTACGTATGAAAGTGAGCCTTCTGAATTGTCAGCCTTTTCTCTGTAACGAGCATAATATCCGTCACCTTCAGGAGTATAACCGAAATCCTTATAGATTTCTTCAAATTCCTCAGGTGAAGTGTCGATATCATCACGAAGGTCAGGGTTTTTCTTTGATGTTACAAGCTCTTCACCATCATAATACATTGAACGCTTGTTGTTAATGTCGTGGTTACCGTTGATAACATATACAGGAATTCCTGTTTCTTCTTCGAATTTTGCAAGCTTTTCAGCCTGTTCCTTATGAGCTGCGTATTCAGCATTTTTTGTAAGGTCACCCGGCATAAGAAGGAAGTCAATTTCACCATTCTTTGCCTTGATAGCAAGGTTTGCCAATGCTGCGTCAAGAAGCTCAGGTGCAAGACCTGTTGTTGAGTTGTTGAGAAGCATCATGTCAACAAACTCTTGTCTGTCTTCTTCTGTTTCACCCATTGCTGATTTTGCAAAATAGTGAGTATCACTAAGAATAGCAAAATTAGCAGTTTCTTTTGTTGAAGCAAGTGCAGTAAATGGAATACCAACTGCAACAATAACAACTGCAAGAATCACGCAAAGGATTTTTTTGAAAGTTGTTTTCATTTTCGTTTCCTCCAATATTTTTTGAAAATAAAAATATTCACGTAATTTTATCATATAAAAAAAGAAAATGCTACACATTTTGGCAACATTTTCTCTATAATTTGTTAACTTTTTATTAATAAATGTTACTATATAAATATATAATAAACATATTTCTTATTTTCTGTTTATAACGTCGGAAACAACCTGACCATCCTGGATACGGATAACACGCTGTGCCTCATTTGCGATGTCGTTATCATGGGTAATGAGAATAACGGTTCTGCCTTCTTCGTGGAGTTCGTGAAGAATTTTCATAACCTCAACACCTGAATGGGAGTCAAGATTACCTGTCGGCTCGTCAGCAAGAATAATTGGAGGTCTTGCTGCAACTGCACGGGCGATAGCAACTCTTTGTTGCTGACCACCTGACATCTGTTTTGGCAAATGGTCAAGACGGTGGGAGAGTCCAACCCTGTCAAGTGCCTCAATGGCAAGACGATTTCTCTCGTCCTTCTTCATTCCACGATATACCAACGGAAGCTCAACATTTTCAACAGCAGTAAGGCTTGTAACAAGGTTAAAGCCTTGGAAAATAAAGCCGATTTCCTTGTTGCGGATTTCGGAAAGCTCGTCGTCAGTAAGACCGTCAACATCCTTACCGTTAAGAATGTATTTACCACTTGTAGGTACGTCAAGAAGACCCAGCATATTCATAAGTGTTGATTTGCCCGAACCTGACTGACCGATAATTGCAACGAATTCACCGTGGTCAATGGTAAGATTCACACCATCAATGGCACGAACCTCATTTTCACCGGGGTTATAGATTTTATACATATCTTTTATTTCAATAAGACTCATAATTTCACCACCAAAAGTATTGGCATTATTTTACTCTTTTATTTCGGTTAAATCAATAAACAAATTGTAAACAAAAACAATTATCGAAATTAAATTATAATCGCAACGCAGTTCCGACATTTTGCACTTTGCGTTTTGCATTTCTCCGACAAACCTCAATTTAAATATCAATTAAATTCTTAACAACTTCACCCGCAATAATAAGTCCTGCTGTGCTTGGGACAAAAGAGATACTTGCAGGGGTTCGTTCACCATCAGTTTTCGGAATTTCCGTTGAATAAAGCACCTTTAACTTTTTTACACCACGATTTTTTAGTTCCCTACGCATAACACGGCACAGGGGGCAGGTGTCAGTTTTATAAATATCCGTAATTTTAAATGCAGTTGGGTCGAGCTTGTTTCCCGTACCCATTGAAGCAATCATTGGAATACCCAATTCTTGGGATTTTACTGCCAAATCAATTTTTGCGGTAACATTATCAATGGCATCTACGATATAATCGAATTTTTCTAACTCAAAGTCACCTGCATTTTCAGGTAAATACATCTTCACAATGGCAGTAACTTCACATTCTGGGTTAATGTCGAGAATTCTCTCTTTTGCAACATCGGCTTTGTTTCTGCCAACAGTTGAATGGAGAGCGTATAGCTGACGGTTGATGTTTGTAATATCAACGGTATCCTTGTCAACAACTGTCATTTTGCCAATTCCACAACGAGCCAAAGCCTCGGCAACGTAAGAGCCAACGCCACCAAGCCCGAAAATGATAATGTTCTTACTTTTAAGCTTTTCAAGATTATCACTACCGATAAGTCTTTCAGTACGGGAAAATTGTTCCATTTTATTGTCACCACACCTGTGTTTGCCTCACTCTGACGAGGGAGGTGTCTGCGATAGCAGACGGAGGGAGAGACGGTAAATGCATAAACTGACTACCCCTCAGTCAACTTCGTTGACAGCCCCCCTGACAAGGGGAGCCAATTTAGAATACACTTAAATTATACACTATTGAAAAATTTTCCGCAATAGTGTATAATCCATTGTTAGAAATAAATATACTAAAAATATAAGGATGAATTAAAATGAAACTCGGTATCGTAGGTTTACCAAATGTAGGTAAAAGTACACTTTTTAATGCTATTACAAACGCAGGTGCCCAGTCTGCAAACTATGCTTTCTGCACAATCGAGCCAAATGTTGGTGTTGTTGCAGTTCCTGATTACAGAATTGACAAGCTTGCAGAGATGTATAACCCTGCAAAAATTACTCCTGCAACTATTGAATTCGTTGATATTGCAGGTCTTGTAAAGGGTGCGTCAAAGGGTGAAGGACTTGGCAACAAATTCCTTTCACATATCCGTGAGGTTGATGCAATTATCCACGTTGTCCGTTGCTTTGATAATGACGATATTATCCACGTTGAAGGTAGTATTGACCCACAGCGTGACATCGAAACAATCAACCTTGAACTCATTCTCTCTGACGTTGAAATTCTCGACAGAAGAATTACAAAGGTTGAAAAGGACTTGAAGGGCGATAAGTCACTTCAAAAAGAACTCGATTTCCTTAAAAGACTTCGTGGTGAACTCGAAAACGGTGTTAACGCACGTGCAGTTGAAGCTGATGAAGAAGAAAAGGAATTTCTCAATGATGTTGCACTTCTTTCATCAAAGCCAATTATCTACGCTTGTAATATGAGCGAAGACGATTTCGCAAACAATATCCGTGACAATGCAAGATATAATGCAGTATGTAAACTTGCAGAGGCAGAGGGTGCAGAAACTCTCCCAATTTGTGCAGAGCTTGAAGCACAGATTGCAGAACTCGACAAGGAAGAAAAAGAAATGTTCCTTTCAGATTTGGGTATTGAGCAGGGTGGTCTTGACCTTCTTATTCAGCGTTCATACAATCTTTTAGGACTTATTTCATACCTTACTGCAGGTCAGCCAGAGGTAAGAGCTTGGACAATTAAAAAAGGTACAAAAGCACCACAGGCAGCAGGTAAAATCCACACAGACTTTGAACGTGGCTTCATCCGTGCAGAGGTTATTCACTTTGATGACCTTATGGCAAACGGCACAATGCAGGCAGCAAAGGAAAAAGGTCTTGTTCGTTCCGAAGGTAAAGAATATGTTATGAAAGACGGAGACATTGTTCTCTTCCGATTTAATGTTTAAATCGGAAGAGAAATGCTGAATGCTAAATGTTGAGTGCTGAATGAGGTTTTGAAATGGTTGATAATGTAATAGAAACTAAGAGCTTTGACTTTGCAGTAAGAATCGTAAACTTATACAAGTATTTGACAAATGAGAAAAAAGAATTCGTGTTATCCAAGCAATTATTGAGAAGTGGTACAAGTATAGGTGCGAATGTTGCAGAGGCTCAAAGAGCTCAAACAAAACCAGATTTTCATTCTAAAATGAGCGTTGCTGTTAAAGAGGCAGGAGAAACTCAATACTGGATTAAATTGTTATACAGAACAGAATACCTTACAGATAAAGAGTTTGAAAGTTTAAATGCGGATATAAATGAGATTATTGCTCTTCTTATTGCTATATGCAAAAATTCTAAATAATTCATTTAGAATTCAGCATTTAGCATTCCGCATTCAAAATGCGTTCGTAGCTCAGTTGGATAGAGCGTCAGACTCCGACTCTGAAGG
>JAFYSE010000032.1 GCA_017546665.1 Clostridia bacterium
TAGAGTTTGCACAAGAACTTGAAAATGCACATAAAAATGGTGTTGAAATATTTGTTTACGATAGTATAGTAACACCTGAAGAAATAATAATGCATAATAGAGTAGAAATAAAAATGCCGTAGTCAATTTGACTACGGCATTAAATATATGTGTTTGTGTTTTGGAATTAACCAAACTGTGAAAGTAAGAATCCTGCTGCAACTGCTGAACCAATAACACCTGCAACGTTTGGACCCATAGCGTGCATCAAAAGGAAGTTTGAAGGATTGTATTTTCTACCTTCTGTCTGTGATACACGAGCAGCCATAGGAACTGCAGAAACACCTGCTGAACCGATAAGTGGATTAACCTTACCTTTAGTTGCAATGTTCATAAGTTTTGCAAAAATCACGCCACCTGCAGTTGAGAATGCAAATGCAAGTAAGCCAATTGCAATAACAAGAAGAGTTTTCTTGTTAAGGAATGCAGAACCTTCCGCAGTAGCACCAACTGTTGTGCCAAGCAGAATTGTTACAATATTACAAAGTGAATTCTGAGCTGTATCTGAAAGTCTGTCTGTAAGCCCTGATTCTTTAAAGAGGTTACCAAGCATAAGGAAACCAAGAAGAGGAGCAACAGAAGGAAGAATAAGAACACAAATAACTGTAACAACGATTGGGAAGATGATTTTTTCAGCTTTACTAACTGTACGAAGCTGATTCATCTTTATTTCTCTTTCTTTTTTAGTTGTAAGCAATTTCATAATTGGAGGCTGAATAAGTGGAATCAAAGCCATATATGAATATGCTGCGACTGCAATTGAACCTAACATATGAGGGGCAAGCTTTCCTGTTAGGAAAATTGCTGTAGGACCATCAGCACCACCAATAATTGCAATGGATGCAGCTTCCTGTGGTGTGAATTCACCAGAGAGCATTGCTATTGCAAAAGCTACGTAAATACCCAACTGTGCAGCAGCACCAAGTAAAAGACTTGATGGGTTAGCAAGAAGTGGACCAAAGTCAGTCATTGCACCAACACCCATAAAGATAAGACAAGGGAAAATACTTGATTTAACACCAGCGTATATAAGTCTTAATACGCCTGTATCATACCAATGAGCATCTGGGTCATAGAACGGGTTGTTATCACCAATAAATGACATGTTTGTAGGGTCTGCCATTATTTCAGGATATATGTTAACAAGAAGCATACCAAAGGCAATGGGGATTAAAAGTAATGGTTCAAATTTCTTAACTATAGCAAGATAGAGAAAGAAAAATGACAAACCAATCATAACCCAATTTTGCCATGGAAGGTTAACAAAGTTTGATTGATTAAAAAGCTCTAAAAGAGCGTTTACTATCTGCATATTTGCACCTCAATTAGCCGATAACTGCAAGAACTTCGTCAGTAGCAACTGATGCACCCTTAGTAGCAATAACCTGCTTAACAGTGCCAGCACATGGAGCAACGATTTCGTTTTCCATTTTCATAGCTTCAAGGATGAAAAGAACATCACCTTCGTTTACTGACTGACCTACAGATGCATTAATTGAAAGAATTGTACCAGGCATTGGAGCAATAACTTTTGTACCATCGCCAACTGCTACAGGTGCTGGTGCAGGAGCTGGTGTAGCTTCAACAGCAGGAGCTGCCACAGGTGCAGCAACAGGTGCTACAGAAGCTGCAACTACAACTGGAGCTGCTGATGGAACAACAGCAGTAACAACTGCTTCGTTAAGCTCATTTACTTCAACTTCGTAATCATTTCCGTTTAATGTAACAACATATTTCATTTTAATAATCTCCTTTATTTCTCAATAAGTTTAATTGATTTGAAAACTAATCTGTCGAGTGGAATTCCTGATTCTTTGCTTGTTATTGCCATAACTTTAACTGCTGTTTCTTCATCAGTCTTATAAAGTTCAGGGGTATCACAAAGTCTAATTGACTTAAATACAAGCCTTTCAAGAGGAATCTCTGTTTGGTGGCTAATAATAGCCATAATTGACGCTGCTGTTTTATAGTCAGTTTTATAAAGTTCAAGAGAGTCATCAAGTTTGATTGAACTGAATGCGAGTCTGTTAAGTGGAATACCACTTTCGTGACTTACAATAGCCATAATTGATGCTGCAGTCTTGTAATCTGTCTTATAAAGAGTAACACCGCTTGAATATTGAACTGGTGCAGGTGTAGGAGTTGAAACCAAAGCAGGGGATGTGTTTGTTATAACAGGAACTTCTGCTTTTACATCTTCAGTTTCAACTGCTTTTTTTGCACCGCCTTCAACTGCACGTATTATCTTTGAAAGCATAACAATAATTACTGCAAGAAGAATAAGAACAATTAAAACGACAATAAAACCTGTAGCAGAAACACTAAGAATTTGTGATAATGCCATTTTATGTCCTCCTTAGTCAACTCTTTTGATTGTATATTTGAATGTGTTCTTTTCTTTTTCTGCTCTTGCCTCAAAGAACTTTTCAGCCTGTTGAGGGAAAGCGATGTATGAAAGAACGTCTTCATCACATTTAACTACATCGCCAAGTTCTGCTTTTGTCTGTTCAAATGCTGGTTCAAGTGTGTCAGCAAAACGACATGTAACAGGTTCGTCGTTACCAAGAACTTTTTTCTGAAGGTCAGCATCAATAGGACCCGGTGCTTTGCCATATTCACCCTTGATA
>JAFYSE010000033.1 GCA_017546665.1 Clostridia bacterium
ACAACTCTCGTCAGGCTATGTATGGTTATGACCAGAGAGCAGAACTTTTCGGCTCAAAGGGTATGGTTGCAACTGCTAACGATACACTTTCAACTGCAGTTGTTTCTGATGCTAATGGTGTAACAGGTGAAAAACCACTCTATTTCTTCCTTGAAAGATATATGGGCTCATTTGCAGAAGAAGTTAGACAGTTCGTTGACTGCTGTGTAAACGACAAGGAAACTCCTGTTGGTATGCATGCAGGCTTACAATCAGTTAAGATTGCTCTTGCTGCTGAAAAATCAGCAAATGAAGGCAGACCAGTTAAACTTTCAGAAATTAACTAATAAATTAAATTGGGCGAGATTAACTCGCCCATATTTTTAAGGAATGATTTAATATGTCCATAGAAAAAGGCAGAGAATATTTCCGTCAGTTTGGTATGGAAGACCGAGTACAGGAATTTGAGGTTTCAAGTGCTACTGTTGAACTTGCAGCACAGGCTCTTGGTGTCGAAGGTGCAAGAATTGCAAAAACGCTCTCATTTATGGTGGGAGAACAACCAATTCTCATTCTTATGGCAGGGGATGTTAAGGTTGATAACCCAAAATACAAGGCACAGTTCCACACAAAGGCAAAAATGATGTCACCGGACCAGTTAGAAGAATTTGTAGGCCATCAGATTGGTGGAGTTTGTCCTTTCGGTATTAAGGATGGAGTGGAAGTATATCTCGACGAATCAATGAAACGATTCCAAACAGTTTTCCCTGCAGTAGGTAGTGGAAATAGTGCTATTGAACTTACAATAGAAGAATTGGAGAAATACTCAAACTACAAAGAATGGGTAGATGTATCCAAACCAATAGAATAAGCACAAAATGCAAAATTAAAGGACGATTCATCACGAACCGTCCTTTTTGTTATTGGGTTTTATTTGCCGGTGGATATGGCTCCTTTTGGTCTGTTAGTCCTGCAAGATAATCCATACTCGTATTAAGAGCTTTTGCAATTTTTATACATTGTTCAAAAGTGTAATATCTGACACCACGCTCAATTTTTGAATAATCACTTTGGTCAATGCCAGTAAGCATTTGCATTTTGATTTGTGTATATCCACGTTCTTTTCGTAAATCTTTTAATCTGCTCATAATTATCACCTGAATATATTATGGCAAATTGACCTATTGACATTAGGGTTAAATTGACCTATAATTTTTATGTAGAATAATTGTAACTTTTTGATGAACGAAAAAATAGTAACCCTAAAACCTCGCAGGATGTAAGACGGAGGCATATTTTTCAACTAATTATTCTAAAGAAAAAGGATGATGGGAACAAATCATCCTTTTCTTTTTGTGTATCTTTAATAAGTATTAAGCAAATTATTTTTCATATTGTACAATAGAAAAAAACATAAAATAAGTTTATAATTACAATGTATATTTATATTTAAGTTTCGGGAGTGAAAAAATTGTACGGACTTATAGAGCATACTGACGAAATTAACCGACTTTTAGCACGATATGGTGTTAAATTCGGTATCTACAAAAACAATGTTTTCAACGAGCGACTTTTCCCATTTGATGCAGTACCTCGTATTATTTCAAAGGATGAGTTTGACTATCTTGAACGCGGTCTTAAACAGCGTGTTAAGGCGCTTAACATTTTCCTCAAGGATATCTACACCAAAAAGCAGATTATCAAGGATAAAATTATCCCCGAAGAATTTGTCTATGGTGCGGCAGGATATATGATGGAGTGTGAGGGTGCAGTACCACCAAAAGATGTTTTTGCGCACATTTCAGGTATAGACTTAGTGCAGGGTAACGATATGCGTTGGTATGTGCTTGAAGACAACCTTCGTGTACCATCAGGTGCGTCATATCCAATGATTGCTCGTGAGTTGTGTCGTCGTGCTAGTCCTGATACATTCCGTGCAAACACTGTTGTTGATAACCGTAATTATGGTGATTTGCTTCGTAATGCCCTTGATTATGTAAATACAGGCGGAATAAATGTAGTTCTTACTCCCGGACGATTCAATTCAGCTTTCTTTGAACATTCATATCTGGCAGAAAAAACAGGCGCAGTTTTTGCAATGCCACAAGATTTGTTTGTTGAGGGTAACGTGCTTTATTACAGCGAATATTCGGGCAAGCGTCAGCGTGTTGGTGCAGTTTATCGTAGAATAAATGATGATTTTATGGACCCTATGACCTTCCGTGCAGATTCACTTTTGGGCGTACCTCATATTATGGATGCTTATAGGGCAGGAAACGTAGCACTTGTTAATGCTCCCGGTAACTCCGTTGCAGATGATAAGGGAATTTACTATTATGTTCCCGCTATGATTAAATATTATTTAGGTGAAGATCCTATTCTTTCAAACGCTCCAACATATCTTCCATTCTACGAAGAAGATATGAAATATGTCCTTGATAATATCCAGAAGCTTGTTATTAAGGATGTTGCAGAATCAGGAGGATATGGAGTTGTTTTCGGTAATGAATTATCTCTTGAAAGAGTATATGAATTAAAGAAAATGATTCAAAAAGAGCCACGAAGATTTATTGCCCAAGAGGTTATTCAGTTCAACGACCTTAAAGTTGTTGAAAACGGTGCATGGACAGAAAGAAAAGCAGATTTACGTGCATTTGTGCTTACAGGTGAAGAGCCTGTTGTATGGAAAAGTGGCTTAACAAGATTTTCAAAGGATGCAAATTCCTTTGTAGTTAATTCTTCACAGGGAGGAGGCTTTAAAGACACATGGGTGTTATCTCGATAAAATCAAGTGACAATCTTTTCTGGCTTGGACGTTATGTTGAGAGAGTTTTCACAACTCTTAAAGCCTTTACGGAATGTTACGATATTATGATTGATATAAATGATGAAGAATACATAAATTTCTGTCGCAGACTTGGAATTGCGAACAACTATTCCTGCCGTCAGGAGTTTATCAGTTCATTTTTGTTTGATTCCAATGACCCTGCGTCAATTTATTCAAGCCTTCTTCACGCTTATGATAATGCAGTTGAAATGAGAAATGTTATTTCTTCCGATACCTTGGCATATCTTCAACTTGCTGTTGATGTTATGGAAAAAAGCAGTAGCAGTAATGCTCCGCTTTTAAAGGTGCAAGAGGTGACTGACTGGATTTTTGCTTTCTGGGGTAGTGCTGACGATAATATTGAAGCAGAGGTTTCCCGAAACATTTTAAAATTCGGCAGAAGCATTGAACGTCTTGATTTATACACAAGACTTGACTATCCTATTGAACTTATGAGAAAAGAATTTTCAATTATGCTGAATCGTCTTTACAAGGTGGGAATTGAATTCAATTCACATTCTATTGAAAGACTTACCCGTATGATTCTTGAAGAGGAAGACTATAAGCCTTATAAAATTTCAATTCAGAATGAATTGTGTCAACTTTTTGTAACAGGGGTGATGTAAATGGCAGTTTTAGATTTTACTTATAATATGTCAATTAAATTTTCATTACCTGTAATCAAACATTGTTACACACTTCGTTGTATTCCTCTTGAATGTGAGAATCAGCACATTGAAGATATAAAGGTGACTGTTTTCCCTGAAAATGAACTTACATATTCTCACGATGGCTTTGGTAATATTCTTGTGACTGACCGAATTGTTACAATGCACAATGAATTTACCGTTGATGTTAGTGGCACAGTCACAACAGGACAGCATATTACACCTGAAAAAGACCTTAATCCTGTTTATAAATATCCAACTCACTACACAAAATGTGGTGCAGAGCTTGACAGAATGTTTGACAGAATTCAGGTGGGTATTTCTGATGATGCAGTTGATACTGCTCTTAAATTCACAAGAGCAATAAGGGCGAATATCGTATATAAATCAGGCTCAACAAGTGTTATTACAACTGCTGAAGAGGCACTCCTAAACGGTGCAGGTGTGTGTCAGGACTATTCCCACATTCTTTTAGCACTTCTTCGTAAAGCGGGTATTCCTTGCCGTTATGTTGTCGGAATGATGGTGGGTGAGGGCGAAACACATGCTTGGGTTGAGGTTTATCAAGATGGTAACTGGCATGGTGTTGACCCGACAAACAACAGACTTGCTGATGAAAACTATATTATAATCAGTCGTGGTCGTGATTTTGCAGATTGTGGCATTAACCGTGGACTTTTAACAGGTGGCGGAATGCAGACACAGACAGTAGCTCTTAAAGTAACAAAAAGGTGATTATTGATTATGGATATCGGTTTATCCTCATCCTGCTTTTATCCTCTTGAAACTGAAAAATCAGTTGTGAGAGCTTGTGAGACAGGGGCAAAAACAATAGAAATTTTTATGAATGCTCATTCCGAATTTCAACCGGAGTTCGTAAAGAATATGGCAGAAATCTGCAAATCCTATGGTGTAAAAGTGGCATCTGTTCACACTATGGGTTCATTTACTGAGTCTTTTCATCTGTTCAGTTCATATAAAAGAAGATTTTATGAGGCAAAGGACACATCATTTAAACGACATTTTGATGTTATGCATACCCTTGGTGCAGAAATTCTTGTAATGCACGGAATAAAAAAACCGGGCAGTATAGAGGACGAAGAATACTTTGACCGTTTTGGTGAACTGATTCTTATGGGCAAGGCTGAGGGATTAAAGGTTTGTCAGGAAAATGTTGTGCATTATCGTAGTGAAAGTCCCGATTTGCTTCTTCGCATGGGCGAATATATCGGTGACGATTTCAATATGGTTTTTGATATAAAACAGTCTGTAAGAACCGGTGTTGACCCGTTTGAATTTGCAGAAAAACTTCACAAATTTATCCGTCACATTCATATAAGTGACCACAACGACAAAAGAGACTGTATTGTTCCTTGTAAAAATGGTAATTTTGATTTTGCAAGATTTTTCAGTATGATGAAGAAGTTTGATTATAAGGGTGATTTTATCATTGAACTTTATGAAAATGGCTATGATAATGACAACGAATTGACCTTTGCAATGAAAGAACTTAAAAAATTACTATAAAACCTTTACATTGCGGTTTAAAGTGTGATAGAATACAATATATAGAATTAATATGTAGGAAGTGTTTTTATGAAATGTCCTTTTTGCGGGTTTGAAGAAAGTAAAGTAATCGATTCTCGTCCAACTGATGAAGGGGAAAAAATTCGTCGCAGACGTGAATGTATTAAATGTGCAAAAAGATTTACTACTTATGAAATAATCGAAACAGTACCTATTGTTGTTGTTAAAAAGGACAAAACAAGGGAAGTTTTTGACCGTAGCAAACTTATTAAAGGTATGCTCACAGCTTGTGAAAAGCGTCCTGTTTCAATGGATACTATTGAAAAAGCAGTCAGCGAAATTGAAACAACACTTCAAAATTCTCTTGACCGTGAAGTTACAAGTGTACATATCGGTGAGCTTGTAATGGATAAACTTAAAGAGATTGACCAGGTTGCTTATGTTCGTTTTGCTTCTGTTTATAAGCAGTTTAAGGATGTAAATGCATTTATGGAAGAACTTTCAAACTTCCTTGATAAAAAATAAGAATTTTAACGGAGTGTTGTTATGAAAAAATCAGTAAATAAAGTGCTGTCATTCATAACAGCACTTTGTCTTTTATTAACGATTTTTCCAATTTCAGTTTATGCTACTGAAGAATTAACAGAGGTAGAATCAATTCCCGTAATTCAGTTTTCACCAAACACAGAGTTGGAAACTGAAAACAATGTTTCTATAAATAAGTTTTATAGTTCTGCTGTTCAGACTGACACAACTAAATATTTTTACAACCAATTGACAAATAATCAGAAAAAAATTTATGAACAGATTTGGGAGGCAGGGGCAGTTCAGTCAATTATCCTTGATATGACGGGAATAACAATTACCGGTAGTGGCACATCATCTTCATCAAAAACAAATGCACAAAATGCCGCTATGCAAGATATTATGATGGCAATAACTGCCCTTAATGAAGATAATCCTTTATTCTTCTGGGCTGGTGGTTTTGGTATCTCTTATGGTGGTTCAAGAAAATATAGTGGTGGTACTTATGTATATACAATCACTACGCTTACTATTAACATCAATATCAATACAGACCACTATACTGATTTTAATGATGTTCAGGCAAAACAGACGGCAGTTATAGAAAAACTGAAAACTATTACGGTTAATGGAATAAGTCGTCATGAAAAGGTGAAGTCAATTCACGATTATCTTGCTAATAATATTGTTTATGATAATACACTTGCCGAACCGAATATCTTTGATGCCTACGGAGCACTTATAACCGGCATCTGTGTTTGTGAAGGTTATGCTGAAGCCTTTAAATTGCTTTGTGATAGAGAAGGAATTCCTTGCATAACAGTTGTTGGCACAGGTAATGGTGGGGCACACAAATGGAATATGGTGCTTATGGAAGATAATGAATGGTACACTCTTGATGCAACGTGGGATGACCAAACAAGCAATATTTATTACAGTTATTTCCTTATTGGTAGTGGTACAAAGGCACCGTTTTTCAGTAATAGTACTGTTGCAGACTCAACTATTCACATTCCAACAGGAAAGATGTTTACAAATGCAAATGTTACTTTAACCTACCCTACACTTTCAACGGATACCTATGGTGTTGGTATTTTGCGTTATGGTGCAAAGGATGTGCATTTTGATACAGCACGTGGTGTTGTAATGGTTGGAAAAGATGTTTCCAGTTATGTTATTTTCGTTACAAACAATACAACAAGTGGATTTACCCGTACACGTAATGGTAGTGGTACAACAACATCAACATTAACGGTTTCGGATGGAACAATAACTAAAACATATCTTGTGGCTATGCGAGGGGACATAAACGCATCAAACAAGACTGATGATAGTGATTACGACAATGTTGCTGAGGTTTGTGCAACCACCTACAAGGTGGACGATGGCTCTGCAAATTTCTATGCAGGCGATATGAATCAGGATGGTGCTATTGATGGCTTTGACGCTATTGCACTTGAGCTTTACAGAAACGGAACCTTGACATTTGATTAAAATTCATAAGGACTTGTGCAAAGTGTTGAATTTGTGCAAGTCCTTTTTGTATGGTTTTGCAGTTGGATTTTATTTACAAAGTGTCTAATAACTGCTATAATTTATTTATAAATTTTGAAAAGGGGTATCTTTATGAAAAAGATGAAAAAAGTCCTTGCAATAGTGTTGGCAGTAGTGCTTGCTATTTCTTGTGCATCCGTTTTAGGATATTCAGCAAAAAAAGAGTATGTTCCAACAATTATTATCCCTGGACTTTTCCAAAGTGAAACTTATGCTTATGAAAATGGTGAAATAGCAGTGGATGCTAATGGTGTGCCACTTGCAAGACCTTTCTATGTGTCAATTACAGAAGAAGAAATCACTGAAATAGTGACTACTGCTCTTCTTCCAATTACAAGAATGTTCATTTCTCAGGAAGATAAAGACGGTTTGGCAGCTAAGGAAGTTTCAAAGATTCTTGCAGGAATTCTTATGGGCAGACAACGTTCAGATGCCAATGGTGAGTTTATCGATGATGTTCGTGCAGTGCTTTATCAGGGCAGTATGGCAGATGTTACAGACGAGCAATTAGCACATGTTGTAAGTCAGTTCCCAATCCAAGAATATTTTGATATTGCCGGTAAGGAGAATATGTATGTATTCAACTATGTTTCAACAGGCAATATGATTCAGACTGCAAAAACTCTTTATGAATACATTCAGTTTGTTAAGGAAGACAGTGGCTCAGATAAGGTTAATATTGTTCCTGTAAGCCAGGGCGGTTCAATCGCAAATGCACTTATGAAATATTATGACGAGCAGAATATCTCATTTGCAAGAGATATTAACAGAGTTATTTATGTTGTTCCTGCTCTTGACGGTGCAGCACTTCTCAGTGACTGTTACAGATACGGTTTCAATAAGAATAGTGATGCTCTTTACACAACAGCAATGCCATCAGTTATCGGTTATGAAAACTATCTTGGCTATGTAGTTAATATTGCTATGAGACTTATGCCAAAGACAGATATTGATGTTCTCCTTGATGAAATCGCAAATGCCATGGTTAATGACTACTTGAAGTACTCAACTCTTATGTGGGGTCTTGTAACTTCAGAAGATTATCCTGTATGCCGTGAAAAATACCTTATGGGTGACGATATGGCAGAAATTCGCAGACAGGCAGACTGGTATTATCAGGCACAGCTTGATTCGGAAAAATATATTCTTCAGGCTATTGAAGATGGCGTAAAGATTTTTGATATCGTTGATACAAACGTTGAACTTTATCAGCTTGCAGTTTCACACGATAGTCAGAACTGCGATGGTATTATCCATGTTGACTCAACATCAATGGGTGCATATAGTGTAAATGTAAATACACCACTTCCTGAAGATTATGTTCCATCACGTAACACATGCTCTGACCCTGCAAATCACGACCATACTGACCCAGAAGGCATTATGGATGTTTGTACAGGTCTTCTCCCTGAAACAACTTTCTATTTCAGCGGACAGAACCATGCAACAACAGGCTCAAACGATGTTATTATGACACTCATTATTCAACTTGCTACAGATGAAAACTTTACAAGTGTTCATTCATATCCTGACAAGTTCCCACAGTTCAATTACAGTCGTGAAACAAAGACATTAAGAGAAGATGTTGATGCAATGAGAAATTATGACACATCAACACTTTCTTCTGAAGATGCAACAGAGCTTAAGGGAGCAATCGCACAGGTTGACGAAATGTTGGCAAATAAGGTTATTGATGTTGAAGAATATAAGGCAGCAAAGGACCGTTTCTATGCAATCAAGGATAAGATTGAAAGCGGAGAGAATGCTGACACAACAGAAGGTATCAACAGAGTGCTTTACATTCTCACAAAGACTGTATCCGATGTTCTTTATCTCATATATGGTGACGCAGCATTTAGCGAAATGGGCGTTTTCTGGATAGATAAAATTATGTAATTAAAATTTGGACAGGGGCTTTGCCTCTGTCTGTTTTTTAGTGTAGAATTAGGAAATGAAAAAATCAATTAAGGGAATTCTTCTTTGGCTGTTCTTTACTAAACATTGTCCGTACTGTAACAAGGTTATTGAAAGAGAGTATGACATTTGTGAGGAATGTCGTGTAGGTCGTCCGATTATAAAAGAAGAAAAATGTAAGAACTGTGGTGCAGAGAAAATACATTGTGATTGTAAAGGCCACAAAATGGGCTATGATGGTATAGCTGCACCATTTTATTATGAAAAGAGCATCAGGGAAAGTATAAGATTGTTAAAATTTAATGGAAAAGATTTTATTGCAAAACGCCTTGCTGACGATATGGCAGAATCTGTGAGAACTGATTATAAAAATATAGATTTTGATGTGATTTGTTATGTGCCATTTTCAAAAGGTAACAAATTGGCAAGAAAATATAATCCAAGTGAATTGTTGGCAAAGCATTTGTCGGAAAAGTTAGGAATTCCATTAGAACCATTACTTGTTAAGCTTTACGAAAACAAAAACCAAAGAAATCTTAACGTAATAGAGCGTGTTGGTAATGTTTTCGGTGTGTTTGACGTGGCAGATAATGTTGATGTGAATGAAAAAAGCATACTTTTGGTGGACGATGTTAAAACAACGGGAGCAACACTCAGTAATTGTGCGTGGATATTAAAAATTCGTGGTGCAAAGAGTGTTTATTGTGCTACCGTAGCAATTCCATCGCCATATAAAAAATAATCCCATGACACAATGAATGTCATGGGACTTTTTATTGTAATTTATTCAGTTACGGGCTTTACAAGGAAATCATAAATTTCCTTTCCCAAAGGAAGTGATGTGCAAACCTCAATAATGAAATGTTTAAGCTCTGCAAGGATATTGCCGAAGTCGTAGGTTGATTTTACATTTGATTCGGGTGCACCGTCGTAGTCAAGCATGAAAGCCTGTGTGTAAAGTACGCCACCGTGACCAAAAGCCTCTGCTCGTACATAAGAGCCGATTTTGTCGGAATAATCATCAAGGTCAATGGAGTTTCCAACTGCGATTACTTTACCATCTGAAATCCAATGAACTGTAAGTGCATTTTCAACGCTGAGAGTAATTGTATCGTTTTTGTCGTCAACAACAATGTTTGTAACCTTCGGTGCAGGGATTGAGCCATCGCGATTTTCCTGTTCAAAGCTCATGCCCCAGTCTATTCCTGTTTCAAGAGAGAATTGTGCTAATTCTTCGGCATTTTTGATGTATCGGCTAACTGCAAAAAATGCACCATTTTCAAGGCATGTACGAATGTTTTCAGCAGTGTTTTCAGGCATACATAAATCAGTCCAAGCACAACCAACCTTATCAAGCTGATGAGCGTCCGTTGTAGCTATGGCAAAAACATTTCTGCCGGTTGGAACAACCTTTCCTAAAAGAATATCCCAAAGTTTTCTGTCGTATTTTGTTCTGCCGTCTTTTTTTGAATTAATGTCAATGCCTATACAAGATGGATTATCTATGAGAATAGTTGTGAATTTACCGATAACGTAATTGTACCAAGTATCATTTTCGTCATAAGCGTCTGCCTGACAGGATTCTTCCTTTGCCTTTGTGTATTCTCCCGGATGATTGATTACACTAAGTCCACCGGATGCCTCAACGTTACTGATAACTTCAGTATAATTGCTTGTACCACCAACGAAACCGTCACCGTATTCAGTAAACCAACTGTTTACGTGAGTATTGTTGAGAGAAGTTGGATTTTGTTCAATTCCAAGTGGAACTTCAATCATACCTCTGCCATTTCTACCAACACCCGTTGTGATTTCATTGTATCTTTCTTCTGTCAAAGGTGTAATCTGACGAAGTTTTCCGTCTGCGATACTTAATGCAATTTTAAAATAGTTTCTGCTACTTACAGTTGTCCAACCCTTGCTTGTAATACCATGGTCAGTGAGTGCAAGAACATCATATCCTTGGGTGTAATGCTCTTCAATCATAACATCCATATCAACATCACCGTCAGAAGCAGTTGTATGACAATGAAGGTCAGCCTTGTATTGGTCCCAGTTTTCAAAATCAACTGTCCCATAAGGGTTGTTGATTGTGTAGTCAACATCTTCAGCGGCAAAAGAGATTATGCTACAACTGAAGGCCATAACAACCGCCATAAGGATGGAAATTAATTTTTTGGTGCGTTTCATATTTTTTCCTCTTTTCCAATTTCATAATTAGATTTTACCCCGAAATAAGAGGTCTGTCAATAATGGGTGTAAATAAGATTAGAATGGTTTTTGTTAACGCTATGGATACCACTTCAGAGGAATAATTTTAGTGCGAAAAATGATTTTAAAAAAGTATAATATTGCTATTGAAAAAAGAAAGTAAAGTGCTATAATTGTGTTAGAAAACAAGGAAAAGTGGTGAGTGTATGAGCCATAATATTATTGGTGCATTGGTAACAGCAGTGATTGGTATGCTGATTGCTTTTGTGAATTTTTCTTTTTCGAAAAAGGTTCTTGAAAAGGCACCGGACAAATATGCTCTTATCACAGTGGCTCGACAGGTCTTGCAGATAGGTTTTCTTGCTATTGTTTACTTTGTCGGCATAAAAATTCAGGTGGCAGACACTATGTATCTTCTTGTGGGAGCTGTTCTGGGTATGACCTTGCCAATGTTTTATTTTACAAAAAAACTTTTAACAATAAACGAGGCTTTTGTTAAGACTAAAAAGGAGGATGATGCAAATGGGTGAAAAATCCGAAGTAATTATTAACCTTTTCGGAATTCTTGATGTTACCGGTGAAGTCGTTACAATGTGGATAATGCTTTTTGTTTTCACGTTGATTTCGCTTATAGTTAAGAAAAACCTTAAAGAGAGACCGGGCAAGTTTCAAAATGTCATTGAAACCGGTGTGGAGTATCTTGATAATTTCTTTACGGATATTCTTGGAAAAAAGAAAGCGAGAAAGTATTTTACGTTCCTTGCCTCACTTTTTATTTTCATTATTTTCTCAAACTATTCAGGAATGTTTCCGGGTGTGGGACTGACGGATTATGTTAAAGCTCCAACAGCTTGTCTATCCGTTACAGCTGCATTGGGTGTGGTAACCTTCTTATTCTTGCAGATTTCAGGTATAAGACACAATGCAAAGCACTATTTCAAGCATTTCATTTCCCCAATAATTATTATGTTACCACTTCTCTTGCTTGATGAAATTATTAAACCTGCATCCCTTGCATTACGATTATATGGTAATATCTTCGGTGAAGAAATGGTTACAGAGGAGCTTTATCATATTTTTCCAATCGGTGTACCGGTGGTAATGATGGCACTTTCATTACTTTTCTGTGCATTACAAGCAATGGTGTTTACAATGCTCGTCTCAATTTATCTTGACGAGGTAACAGAATAAAACAAATTAAACTATTTTAAGGAGTAGATAAAAATGACAAATTCAGCAATTATCGCAATAGCAGCAGCAATCGCAATCGCACTCAGTACACTTGGTCCATCAATCGGTCAGGGTATAACAGCAAAGGCAGCAATGGAAAGCATCGCACGTCAGCCTGATGCAGCGAAGGACATCCGTTCAACTCTTATTATTTCTCTTGCTCTTATGGAGGCGCTTACAATTTACGGTCTTCTTATTGCGTTTATGCTTATTTCAAAAATCTAAGGAGTAAATTATGACAATACAGCCATCAATAATGGTTTGGACTGTAATTTGCTTTTTGCTTCTGACAGTAATACTTAAAAATCTTCTTTTCACTCCCGTACTTAAGATTATGGATGGCCGACGTGAAAAAACAGAGGCAGCGAAAGAGAAGAAGGGAAACATTGAAAAACTTATTCAGGAGAATGCAGAGCAGATTGAAAAAGAAAAGGCTCTCGCTGCTGAAAAGAAAAGAAAAGAAGAAAAACAGAAACTTGAGCAGATACAGATTCAAGGCAAAAAAGAAATCGAAGCTGCACAAAGACAGTGTCTTGATGATGTACAGAAGTACAGAGAAGACATTATCCATGAGCGCGATAAAATAGTGTTTTCCGTTGCTCCTAAAATGGAGACAGCGGCGGCTTTGTTTGCGAAAAATATTATCTCGCATAGGATATGATATATTATGGAAATACAATACGTAATAATAAATTTTATTATTCTTCTTACAATTCTTGTTCTTGTAGGTAGAAAAACTGTAAAGCGTATTTTTGGCGACCGTCTTGAAAAAATCAATAAAGAGCTTGACGAGGCTGAAGAAATTGAAAAGATGGAAATGCCGGTTTTCGAGCCTTACACTGAAGAAATAGTTGATGATATTGTCAATGAAGATATTGTTAAGGCGCAGGAAGCAGTAGAAGAAAAAATCAATTCAATAAAGGCTTTTGGTGAAAGAGAACATAGTGAAATACATCGTACAATGATAGAGAATGCACGAAAAGAGTTGTTCTCTGTTATGAAGGAAAATGTTATTAATCTTTTCTCCTACGAAAAGTATGCAAAAGAAATCAAATCACTTGACGGTCAGGTTTTGGATGCAATTCTTTCACAAATTACTCTTACAAGTGGCGATATGGCGTACCTTAAGCACCACGATGTGCTTTATGTTACGCTTACTTCTGCATTTCCTCTTGAAAAGGAATTGGTTGATAAAGTAGATGAGGCAACAAAGAAGCTTCTTGAAACAGTTGACGGAAAAACATCTCTTTGGGTTTTGGAAGATAGTTCTCTTATCGGTGGTCTCAAATTTCGTATAGGTGATACTGTATATGACGGTACAGTAAGTGAAGAACTTTATCAATTTGAAAAAAGTATGAACCACGCACCTATAATGGATGACGATACAGTTGGTCGTCTTATTCAGGAATTTACAGAAAAAGCAGAAGAATTCCGACCACAAATTCATAAATATCAATTAGGACGTGTTATGACTGTTTCGGACGGTATATGCTGGATGGACGGTCTTGCAGATATTATGTACGGTGAAGTTGTTGAATTTGAATGTGGAGAAAGAGGTATGGTTCTCGACATTCAGCAAAACCGTATCGGTTGCGTTATATTTGGTGAATTTGAGCATATTGAAGCAGGTAGCCGTGTAAGACGTGTGGGAAGAATTGCGTCTGTTCCTGTGGGCGAATGTCTTTTGGGCAGAGTTGTTGATGCTCTTGGTAATCCTATTGATGCTATGGGCTATCTTCCATATAAAGAACGCAGACCTATTGAGTTTAAGGCTCCTGCAATTCTTGACCGTGCACCTGTTAATTCACCAATGCATACAGGCATTAAGGCTATTGATGCCCTTGTGCCTATCGGTAAAGGACAAAGAGAGCTTATTATTGGTGACAGACAGACCGGTAAAACAGCTATTGCAGTTGACACAATCATCAACCAAAAGGGCAAGGATACAATTTGTATCTATGTTGCTATTGGTCAGAAAGAAACACTTGTTGCAGAAATAAGGGAAAAATTGGAATCAAAGGGTGCGATGGAATATACAATAATTATTGCTGTTCCTGCATCATCTTCTGCAGCACTTCAATATATTGCCCCATTCTCAGGCTCAGCAATGGCAGAACACTTTATGTATGAGGGCAAGGATGTTCTCATAGTCTTTGATGACCTTTCAAAACACGCAGTTGCATATCGTGAATTGTCACTTTTGCTTCACCGTCCTTCAGGTCGTGAGGCATATCCCGGTGATATTTTCTATCTCCACTCAAGACTTCTTGAAAGAGCAGCACATCTTTCCGATGACCTTGGTGGTGGCTCAATTACTGCACTTCCGATTATTGAAACCTTGGCAGGGGATATTTCTGCATATATTCCGACAAATGTTATTTCTATTACTGACGGACAGATTTTCCTTGATTCAGAATTGTTTAATGAGGGTCAGCGTCCTGCTATAAACGTTGGTCTTTCAGTTTCTCGTGTTGGCGGTGCAGCACAGAACCCTGTTATGAAAAAGGTTTCATCAAGTCTTCGTACAAGACTTGCTCAATACAGAGAACTTGCTGAATTTATGCAATTCGGTTCCGATGTTGATGATGCAACAAAAGCAACTCTTGATTCGGGCAAACGTCTTACAGAAGCTCTTAAACAAGGAAGATTTGTGCCAATTCCAGATGAATTGCAGACTATTCTCATTTTTGCAGTTAGTGAAGGCTATGCAAAGAGTGTGGATGTTCAGGATATGGAACGATTTGAAAAAGAACTCTATAATTTCTTTAAAACTGAAAAAGAATCACTTGCTGTTAAGGTTAAGAATGCAAGAAAATTGGACGAAACACTCAGGGATGAATTGGATAGAGCTCTTGCTGAGTTTCTTGCGAGGTTTTAATTATGCCTACCATACAAAATCTTAAAAAGAAGCTTCAGGTAATTCATTCAACAAGAAAGATTACTCAAGCTATGAAGACCGCATCTACGGTCAAGTTTTCAAAAATGGCCACCCTGTATTCCGATTACGCAAAGTATGAGGAGCAGTGTAATCGCATATATCAGGTGTATCGTAAGGATTTTAATGCTGTATTATCCCTTAAAAATCCCGATGCTCCAGTTTTGTACATTCTTCTTTCTTCAAACAGGGGAATGTGTGGAAGCTTTAATACGGAGTTGTTTTCCTTTTTTGAGAGTATTCTCCGAAAAGAGAAAAAGTCATCTGTGGTGATTTGCTGTGGAAAAAAAGGAAAAGAATTTCTTGATAATAAGAAAATTTCTTATAAGGATGCTTATATCTTTGAGGATGTACCCGGATATTCTGATGTCTATGAGCTTTTTGGGCAAATAAAAGAGCTTATACAAAACGGGGATGTGTCCGATGTGAAAATTGTGCATCCTCAATACACTAATATGATGAAACAAACACCTGTGAGTAGTGATTTGTTTGTTTTTGATGAAGGAGTGTCAGTAGGGGAAGAGCCTTTGTTTTTCCCTGATAAACAAGCAGTTATACTTGGTACTGCAGAAAAAATATTTGTTTCAATTCTTTATAAAAAGGTTCTTGAAACAGCTTTAGGTGCTCAGGCGGCAACACTTACTACAATGCGTAGTGCGTATGATACTGCTTGTGAGTACAGTGCACAGCTTGAAACACAGATTAACCGTAAGCGTCAAAGTCAAGTTACTGCCGACGTTATTGAAATTTCGTCGGAATATTCAATGAAAGAGGGGGAATAAGCTATGTCAAAAGGTTCCGTAGGAATGGTACAGAGAATAACGGGTCCCGTAGTTGATGTTTTATTCCAGACAAACGAAATTCCCGACATTTTTAATGCAGTTAATGTGCAGGTAAATGACGAATTATATACTCTCGAGGTTTTGCAACATCTTGGAAATGGCGAGGTCAGATGTATCTCTATGAATCCCACTGATGGTATGTCAAGAGGTATGAAGGCTATTGACACAGGAGAGACAATAACCATTAGCGTTGGTGAGGAGACTCTCGGCAGAATGGTTAATGTTACAGGTGCGCCTATTGACCGTGGTGAGCCAATAAAAACGGATGAGCATTGGCCAATACATCATCCTGCACCAACTTTTGCAGAAATTGTATCTTCAAACGATATTCTTGAAACAGGTATAAAGGTTATCGACCTTATGACCCCTTATGTTAAGGGTGGTAAAATCGGTCTGTTCGGTGGTGCAGGTGTAGGTAAAACAGTTCTTATTATGGAACTTATCCGAAATGTGGCATTCGAACACGATGGCTATTCTGTTTTCGCAGGTGTCGGAGAACGTTCAAGAGAGGGTAATGACCTTTGGAACGAAATGAAACAGTCAGGGGTTATTGATAAAACTGCTCTTGTTTTCGGACAGATGAATGAAACTGCAGGTGCAAGACTTCGTGTACCACTTGTTGGGCTTACAATGGCTGAATATTTCCGTGAGAAATCTCACAAGGATGTTCTTCTCTTTATTGATAATATTTTCCGTTTTACTCAGGCAGGCAGTGAGGTTTCAGCCCTTTTGGGAAGAATGCCATCAGCCGTTGGTTATCAGCCTACTCTCGCTTCTGAAATGGGTAAATTACAGGAAAGAATCGTTTCCACAGGTAATGGTTCAATAACTTCGGTTCAGGCAGTTTATGTCCCTGCCGACGACCTTACAGACCCTGCTCCGGCAACAACTTTCTCACATCTTGATGCAACTACTGTTCTTTCAAGAAAGATTGTTGAACTTGGTATCTATCCTGCTGTTGACCCTCTTGATTCTTCTTCAAGAGCACTCTCACCTGATTTTGTTGGTGAGAGACATTACAAGGTAGCAAAGGAAACTCAACGAGTGTTGCAGAAATATGCAGAGCTTCAGGATATTATTGCTGTTTTGGGTATGGATGAACTCTCTGCCGAAGATAAACAAACTGTAAAGAGAGCAAGACGTGTTCAGCGCTTTATGAGTCAGCCTTTCCACGTTGCCGAAAGCTTTACAGGACAGGCAGGTATTTATGTTCCACTTGAAAAAACTGTTGATAGCGTTGAAAAAATCCTTTCAGGTGAGCTTGATAAGATTCCTGAACACCATTTCCTTATGGCAGGAACTGTTGATGATGTGTTTGCTGCTTATAAGAGAGAAAATGGGTGATATGTATGAAGGATAATTTGACTGTAAGTTTTTTTACGGTTGACCGTCAGATTCCCCCAATGGAATGTGACAGTGTCCGTATCCCCGTTGCAGATAGCACAAAGGGAGAATTTTCAGGATTTTACGGAATAAAAAAAGGCCATGCAAGAGCAGTTTTTGCTCTTAAATCCGGTATAGTAACTATTGCTAAAGACGGAGAAGCGGTATTCACAGCTAAAATTTCCGACGGATTTGCAATGGTTGAAGATAATGAAGTCAACATAACAGTTGACAGAATTGAAGAATAAAGAAGTCCCCGTTATAAATACGGGGACTTCTTTGCATATATAGTTTATAACTAATTATTTAATGATACACTGATATGTATTCCAATCGTAGATTTCATACTGAAGTTTTGATTTTCTTAATTTTGAAAGGAAACTTTTTGGCTTGTCAATTCTTTTCATAGCTTTTTGAAACCCTTTTTTTCCAAACGCATCATCGTCACTTAAATCAAAACAGGCATCACCAAGCCAACGATGTTTTTTTATATCATTCAATGCAATAAAAATCAATTCACCTTTTTCAATTTCTATTATGTTCTGCATCAAATCTTGCGGTAGCATTTCTTCGTTATAGTCAAACATTTCATAACTGTACTCACCAAACCACAGTTCTTCAAAGCAAAAAACGGAATTATTCTCTACAAACTGTAATTCAATGTTTTTATTTCCGTTTTTACTTTCTATGACAATAGCGACAACTTTATTGGGCTTTGCATTTTTTGTACAAGGGAACATTGATATGTGATTCCAATATTCCGTCTCATTTTCGAATTCAAGCAATTTAAATTCAATATTATTTTTTGTCAATAATTCTTTTACCTCTGACAATGTCATATAAATCACCATTTAATATGTTAATCTTAAGATTTGTTTTTTATAACATACTCCCAACACTCTATTTTTTCATCACTGCTCATCGAATGATATGCAATATAAATTTCCATAATACTTTCTTCTATTGGGAATCGTGCCAAAATGTTGTTTTCTCCTGGAAAATGTTGTCCTCTTATTTTTGTCTTTATTATTAGTTTTTCGTTTCCTTTGTTGATTTTACAACTTAACACTTTGAATTTAACATCATTAAGAAATATGTCGTAGTGTTGTTGAATTTTTATTGTGCGTTTATCTTTCATTGTAACCTCTACCACAGTTTTGTTAATAGTTATAATATCATTATAGCAGATATACATCAACATTTCAATAAAGATACAAGACAATAAAAAACCGAGGCTATAAACCTCGGTTTTTATGGTTATGAAGATATCAATATTTCTTTGAAAGGAGTTTTTCTGCTTCGTCCCTTGTGATTTTGCCAACGTTGCAGTCTGCCATAACCTGTACATCCTTGTCGTTAAGCTTGTAGAAGCCCCAAAGAATCAAGGCAATAACAAGACCGATAATTGGCACAACATTGTATGTAAACCAAAGTCCGTCAAGTGCTTCGCTTGTTTGTAATGCAATAGCATTAATTCTTGAAAGGTCCTCAAAACTGCTTACGGACTGTTTTACACCGTCAATTACAAATTCTGACTTAAAGCCGAACCAACCAAGAAGTGCAAGTCCCATTGAGCCTGAAATTGCCGCTGCAAGTTTAACTGCAAATGTCTGAATTGCAAATGTGATACCCTTTGCTTCAGTTCCTGTTGTATATTGACCATATTCTGCACAGTCAGGTGTAAATGTGAATGAAAGAACACCGATAATACCAAGAGGAATTGAACGGAGCATAAATGCAATAACAAAGAGAACGAAATTGCCTCTTGTAGGAAGAATAAGGAAGGACAAAAGAATAGTTGCAAGAGCACTGATTCTGAAAAGCTTTGTCTTATCCATTTTTCTGATAATTTTAGGAACAAGAAGTGCCATAATAAGCTGTGGTAATGCTGCAACAGTACCTGTAATAAGAGATGCAAGAGAATTTTCGTAGATATAGTATGCCAAAATCATATGTAAAGCATTGTATGTCTGTGCACCTGAATAGAAAATATAGCCGATATAGTAGATGAGAAGATATTTGTTGCTTACAACATATTTAAGCATTCTTCTAACTGTGAACTGTTCTTCGTCAATAGTCTTGTTTCTTTCTTTACAATGTTTAATCACAGGAATCATTGTTGCCATAGCTACAATAGCAACAACAATAGAAACAGGGCCATAACCAAGACCGATAAATTCACTGATAAGAACTGTTACAAGAACAGTTGTAAGGGCAGTACCTACACCGGCACTGATACCTTTAAGAGAAAGAATTGTGTTTCTTTCTTCAACGTTACTTGTCATAGATGTAATGATACCGAAAGCAGGTACATCACAAAGTGTGTATGCAGTATCCCAAATAATGTATGCTAATGCGAACCATACAAGCTTAACTGTTTCGCTTGCCGCAGAAGGGATAATAAAGATTGCGATGGTTGAAGCAGGTGTAAGTGCACATGCGATTTTAAGCCATGGGATATATTTTTGTTTGCTCTTAAATTGAATTTTATCAAAAATAACACCAAAGATAGCATCGTTAACAGCATCCCAAACCTTTACTGCCAACATAACTGCTGCAGATTTAATAGGGTCAACACCGATAAGAAGAAGGAAGGTTGTAAGATAACCAGCTATCATGTTGTAAATCATATTCTGTCCAAAGAAATATGAGTAATAGCTTTTTCTTTCAGTTTTCGTTGTTTGCCACAAAGGATTCTGTGGCTTTGCTTGTTTCTTGCTCATAGAAATTCTCCTTTTCATATTACCAATGAAAACAGTATAACACAAACAACAGAAGATTTCAATAAAATATAATAACTATATATTTATAACTATATATTATTTATTGATGGTAAAATAGGCTATGGTGGTATGGTAAATTAGGCTATGGTTTAGTTTATTAAACTTCTAAGTTCAGTCCGACAAACCCCAATTTAAACAAAAGTATCTTATCTGTAAGAATGGGATGATAGCATATTGTTTGTGTCTGAAAAAACTTTTTTGAAAAAATTTTAAAAAAGTTGAAAAAAAGTGTTGACAAATCAATTTAGATGTGTTAAATTATACGAGCCGCTGAAAACAGCAGCAAAAATGTGGGAGCATAGCTCAGCTGGGAGAGCATCTGCCTTACAAGCAGAGGGTCACAGGTTCGAGCCCTGTTGTTCCCACCAAATGGCCCGGTAGTTCAGTTGGTTAGA
>JAFYSE010000034.1 GCA_017546665.1 Clostridia bacterium
AACGAGTTCTTTTGTCTTTGCAATGTTTTCGTCGATTGGATAGTGTGAACCGTCAAACATAATTGAGCTGAAGCCTGCTTCGATACAAGCCTTTGCACCTTCGTATGAACCGTGGTCAAGGTGAAGAGCAACAGGAACTGTGATTTTAAGTTCTTCAAGCATACCTTCAACCATACCTACAACTGTTTTGTAGCCACACATATATTTACCTGCGCCCTCAGATACACCAAGGATAACAGGAGAATTCATCTCCTGTGCTGTGAGAAGAATTGACTTTGTCCATTCAAGGTTATTGATATTGAACTGACCAACTGCGTAGTGACCTGCTTTTGCTTTTGTAAGCATTTCTTTTGCATTTACTAATGGCATAATTTAATACACTCCTATTAAAATTTTATCGAAGATATTATATATCACCTACAACTAAATGTCAACAAATTAACAAAATTAACCACACAGAATAGTATAAGTTGGAGAGTATAATCCAACTTATGGATGAGGTGATATTATGAAAAAGTTTTTTTCGAGTATTATTTGCAGTAATGGTTACTGTTCAACATACAACACGATTTACAAAAGGGACCTCAATGCAAGAGTTTACATTGTCAACGACGGAGACGATTACGAGCGTTCAATTTTCTTTAAAACACTTGTTAAAAATCTTCGTGGATATAATATTTCACTTTTCAACCCTTTTTATGATGAATCAATCGACGGAATTTACATAGAAAATCTTAATACATACATTTTGTCCGACGGTGGATATAACAAAATCTCCCCCATTCTCCCAAAAATATGGGAGAAGTACATTAGTATAACAGACGAAAAGGATTACCCAAAAGACCTGCTACGTGAAGCACTTATTCACAAGGCAAGAGAGTATAATCACTATAAAAATTCTTGTAAATTGTTAAATCAGGCATCCGTTGTAAAAGAACGGCTACATAATAGTCTTTCGCCCTATCTTGATGAAGACAGAATCGTAACGTTTATACAAAAACTTGGTTTGCGGCATATAAAAAGAACAACTGAAAAAGGAAATGGTAAAGTTCGATGTCTTTCTTCCCCCACCCCTTTGGGCATTCACACTCACTATGATACGATTTTTGAAATATGTGATGACATCATAAACATTACCGACGAAACTGCTTTTGTGGGAGCCATAATACTTGGTGTAATTAAAAATTATGCTGTAAAAGAGAAATTGGAGATTATTGCATCTCCATCATATTTTGGCAAGGACTTTTTTCAGTTTCTTCTCTTGCCGTCACTAAAACTTGCTTTTTGTATTTCCGATACAAGCCACCAACCACCCTTCAAATCGCAAATCGAAATTAATATTCAACGTTTTTTTACAGACAAAGCATTTTTAACAAGTGAGAAAACTAAAACCCTAATTTCTGTTGAGAATTCTTTGCTTGATAAGGCTGTTTTATCTCTTTACGAAGGCAGGGACGAAAGATTTAAATATAGCAACTCAACAAAGAATTTTTCAGATATTGAAAGAGCAAAGGAAAGTGCCGATAAAATTGCAGAAAGAATACTAAACTAATTTGGAGTTTGTCGCCCTTTTGCAACGTTTTCTTATTGCCCATTCATTGACTTCTATCCTTTGGTTATATATAATTATTGTATATAACTGTGTAGAGGTGACTTTATGAAGTTGTTTAAGAACACCATCGCAACTGATGTAAATGAAAAACTGTCCTTCAAGGAATATGCCGCTTATAGTTCAAGTGTTGCAGTATCAAGAATCGGCTCTGCTATGAATGGTTTCTTTGGTGGACTTGTCGCGTCCACATTTTTAGGGTTGAGCGAAAGTGCATTTGCAACATACAGTACAATTATTTTTATTCTTGGTTTCTGGGACATTGCAAACGACGTAATTGTGGCAAGTCTTATGGATAAAACCCGCCGTTCATTTGGCAAATGGGGAAGATTTAAGCCTTGGCTTATGATTATGATTATCCCCTTCAATCTGGTTGTTGTTCTTCAGGCTTTACCTATAAACAGCTACTTCCCCGGAGTTGGCGACACATTCAAAGTAGCTTATCTTGTTTTGCTTTACTTCCTTAATGACGCATTCAGCACCTTCTACAATGCAGCGTTGACGGCTCTTAATGCAAGAAGAACTACTGACAATCTTGAGCGAGGTTATATTGCTTCAATCGACAGTATTCTTGGCTCGGCAATCGGCTCAACAGGTACATATATTGCAGCCTTTTTGCCTTTCATTCTTCCAAATATGTCGGATGCAGAAAGATACTTCTATGGCTATGGTTTTGTTACATTCTTAGCTATACCTCTTTCAATTTGGAATATCGTTGTTACAAAAGAGCGTATAACTGACCCTCCCCAAGCTGAAACACCTAAACTTAAAGAGGTTTACAAGAACATTATCCACAACAAGCCTCTGATGTTATTTATGCTTTCAGAAATCCTCGGACACGGATTCTCAATAGGCTACGGTTTTATGACTTACGCCTTTATCGCTTGCTTCAGAACAGAGCAGTTTACAATAACATTTTTCGAAAATACTTTCTTAGAATTTACTTATTCATACAATGACGGTAACTATGCTGCTTTGCTTTCATTCGCATCACTTGCTTCATTTGTTACAACAGGCATTTCGCTTTTCGTTGCTCCCATAGTACGCAAGTGGGTAGATGATAAAATTCTTTATATCGGAATGAAACTTGGCACAGGTGTGTGTTATGTTCTGATGTTCTTATCTATATATCCGTATGAAAAGCATACTCCACAGGAGATATTTGTCAATGTTGTTTTCTGGTATGCTCTTCACGGCCTCACAACGGGCTTTTACAATATCGTTCCGGGTCTGATTCAGATGGCAGCTTATGACTATGGTGAATATACCTTTGGCGAAAGAAATGAAGCAACCGTCAGTGCTGTTAAGGGTACGTTATCAAGAATTCTCACCAACTGTACTACTTTTGTAACCAACCTTTTCCTTATATATGTTGGCTACAAGCAGTTTGCAGAAACTCCTGAGCTTATGCCTTTAGACGCTAAAAAAAGTCTTATTTATCTCTTTGCACTCACACCGGGGCTTTTCTCATTCACTTCAATTATTCCTATGTTTTTTTACAAACTTTCAGGCAAAAAACATAAAGAAATTGTTAAGTCCCTTGAAGCGCGTAGGCAACAGAATCTTGATGAAATCAATGATATGGCTACGAAAGGAGACAAATGATGGTTTTTGATATCAACAAATTCTCCACCAAAATAATATGCGACGATATTGTGACTGACACACATATTGAAACTCTTATTAATGAAAACCAACTTGAATTATATATAACTGCCACTAAAGACAGACCGCAATTTGTAGAACTTCATTGGGATACAGAAACTACCGTAGAGCAATATGTGCTTGGCGATGGCTGGGAAAGAAGTTACGGAAACCTTGAGTTTCTAAAACTTTCAGAAAACGACCGATATATGCCATGGTACTTTATTGCTACTGACAAAAATGAAGGTTTCTGTTTTGGCGTAAAAACAGGATGCAATTCCTTTGTAAGTTTCAGATATGACACTAACGGAATAACTGCTTTGGTTGATTGCAGAAACGGTGGAAATGGTGTGCATCTTAACGGTAGAAAAGTACATCTTGCTACCTTTATCTATGAGAAATATGGCAGTGGTGATGTTTACGAGTGCCTTAAGGACTATTGCCAAAAGCTATGCGATAAACCTCTTATACCAAAAGAAAAAATCTATGGTGGTAACAACTGGTATTATGCATACGGTAAGAGTAATTATAACCAGATTATCTCCGACGCCAAACTGCAAGTGGAGTTGGCAAATGGCATTGATAATAAACCTTTTCAGGTAATTGATGACTGTTGGCAAAAATTCTCTTGCTGTGGGCCATGGCTACCAAACAGAAAATTCAAGGATATGAAAAAGCTTGCTCACGAAATAAAAGAGCTTGGTGCAAGACCCGGTATATGGATGCGACTTTTACGCAATAAAGATATGACTATCGGCTTAAAGATGCGTATTAAAAGAGGTAATAAAAGGCAGTATCTTGACCCTACACATCCTAAGGTACAAAAATATATCAAGGCAGATATTGAGCGTATTAAAAATTGGGGTTATGAGCTCATTAAACACGATTTTTCCACCTTTGACCTTTTTGGTGATTTTGGTGGCGACTTGACATCTACCATAACTAAAATTGATGGTTGGCATTTTTATGATAAAACCAAGACCAATGCTGAAATTGTGCTTGACCTTTATAGACTTATTAAAGACGCAGCAGGAGATATGATTATAATCGGTTGCAATACGGTTTCTCACCTTTCTGCAGGCCTTGTGCACCTTTACAGAACAGGTGATGACACAAGTGGTAAAGAGTGGGAAAGAACAAAAGTAATGGGTGTCAATACCCTCGCCTTCCGTCTTGCACAAAATAAAACCTTTTATATGTGTGATGCTGACTGTGTAGGTATTCTCAAAGACTATGTACCATGGGAGAAAAACAAACAATGGTTACATCTTCTTTCTTACAGTAACACTCCCATTTTTATCTCTTGTACAGATGAGATAAATGCTCAACAACGAAAGGATATCAATGAGGCCTACAAGACCTTCCACAAAAGACACCAAATCAAACCCATTGATATTTTTGAAACAAGAACACCATCAAAATGGGAAATTGATGGTGAAACAGTAATATATAATTGGTAAAATATAAATACAAAAATAAGCGTTGCAGTTGTTTTTATCATTTCAACTTTTTCATTGGTTGATGTTGCAACAATGGAATCAAATACATGTACATGCAATTAGTAGTATGACTGATAAACGGAAATAATAAAAGTTAAAATTACATATTGACTTTTCATTTTCAGAGGAATATAATTGAGAAAAATTAGGTTTTGAAGGTAATGAATATGAACGTTGCTCTCTCATGTGCAAGTAAATATTTCTTTAACTTTAGCGCAGCTTTTTATTTTAGCTACGCTCGTTTTGTTGTGGAAAAATTACTTGTGAGAGCGAAAAAAGTTTTTAGAAATTCTTAAAACATTTTTGATGATTTTTAAGCCTCACTTGTAACAAACCAAGTGAGGATTTTTTATTTGAAAGGAATATCTAATATGTCAAACAAATTGGATGAAGCAAGAGAAATTATAAACCGAGTTGATTCTCAAATGGCAGAATTGTTTATGGAGAGAATGAAAGCTGCTGAGATGGTTTATGAACATAAAAAAGAATTTGGACTTCCTATTCTTGATACAAAAAGAGAAGAAACTATCATTGAGAAAAACTCTGCCTCAATAAGTGATAGTGTTATCAAAGAGTATTACATTGAATACATCAAAAATCTTATGAGTATTTCTCGTTCATATCAGTACCGTATGCAGAACGGACTTAAAGTAGCTTATAGTGGTATTGAAGGCGCTTTTGCACATATTGCCTCAGGAAGAATTTTCCCTGACAGCAACAGAATTTCTTTCAGAGATTTTAAATCCGCATATAACGCTGTTGTAAATGGCGAAGCCGATGTTGCAGTGCTTCCTATTGAAAATAGTTATGCAGGTGAAGTTGGTCAAACTATTGACCTTATCTTTTCAGGCAGTCTTTTCATCAACGGAATTTATGAACTTGAAATTCACCAAAATCTTCTTGGAGTTCCTGGAGCAACTGTTGACGATATTAAAAAGGTTACCAGTCACCCACAGGCTCTTGGTCAATGTCACGAGTATATTAAGCTCCGTGGTTTTGATACAGAAGAAGCAAACAACACCGCAATCGCTGCAAAAACAGTTGCTGATTCCAATGATAGAAGCCTTGGTGCGATAGCAAGTGTTGAAACAGCAGAGATATACGGTCTAAAAATTCTTGAAGCAAACGTCAATAAGAGTGGTGAAAACACAACTCGTTTTGCTGTTCTTTCAAAAGTTAGAGCTGACTCACCTGCTCTAACAAGTTCTGTGTTGATGTTTACAGTTAAAAATGAGGCAGGTTCTCTTGCTAACGCAATAAGCATTATCGGTAAATACGGTTATAATATGACTGCACTCAGAAGCAGACCACTAAAAAAGCATTCGTGGCAATATTATTTCTATATAGAAATAGATGGTACGATCGATAATGAAGAAGGACAAAAAATGATATCAGATTTAAACAAAGTCTGTGATAAATTAAAAATAGCAGGAACCTTTGCACCACATAGTGAAATATTAAGGTGAAAAGAATGATAGTAGATGTAAGTAAAAAAATATTGATAGTTGGTCTTGGCCTTTTAGGTGGTAGTTATGCACGAGCATTGAAAAGATTCGGTTTTCACATAAGTGCCATAACAAAAGAACAAAGTTCAATCGACTATGCATTAAAGGAGAAACTCATTGACGAAGGTTCAACCGAACTTGATGAAAAAATCATCCGAGAAGCAGATATAGTTATTTTTGCTCTGTATCCTCATATTTTTAAACAGTGGATTGAACAAAATCAAAAGTTTTTGAAAAGTGGTGCACTTATTACTGACGTAACAGGTGTAAAATGCAGTATAGTATATTCAATACAAAATATTCTTCGACCCGATGTAGAATTTATTGCTGCCCACCCAATGGCAGGGCGTGAGGTTTCAGGTGTTGAAAACAGTACCGATAAAATATTTGCAGGTGCAAACTACATTGTTACTCCTACGGATAAAAATACACCTGAAGCTATAAATACCTGTATGGAGCTTGGAAGATTACTCGGTTTTGCGAATGTGACTACTCTTTCACCTGAAGAACACGATGAAATGATAGGCTTTCTCTCACAGTTAACTCATTGTATCGCCATAACTCTTATGACTTGTAATAACAAAGAAAATATGGAAAAGTTTACAGGCGACTCCTTCCGTGACCTTACCCGTATTGCTCGAATTAACGACCTTATGTGGAGTGAGCTTTTTATAAACAATAAAGAGCCACTTCTTGAACAGATGAATCTTTTTATAAATAAATTCAATGAACTTAAAACGATGCTTGAAACCGAAGATGTTGATAGTATGCGAAAAATGATGCAACATTCAACTGAACGTAGAGCATTATTTGACAAAGTATAATTTTTGGGGGGAAATTAAAATGAACATGAATTTCAAAAGAAAATTACCAATTCCAATGGAGATAAAAGCTCAATACCCTTTGACTCCTGACCTTGAGGCTATTAAGGTGAAACGAGATAAAGAAATCAAAGATATTTTTGAAAGTAAGGATGATAGATTTATTCTAATTATCGGTCCTTGCTCTGCAGATAATGATGATAGCGTAATTGACTACATATCAAGACTTAGAAACGTTCAGGATAAAGTTGCTGATAAAGTTCTCATTATTCCACGTATTTACACCAACAAACCTCGTACAACCGGTGATGGCTACAAAGGTATGCTTCATCAACCTGACCCACACAAAGGCGAAGATATGTTAAAAGGCGTTGTTGCAATAAGAAATCTTCACATAAGAGCAATGAGTGAAACTGGCTTTACCTGTGCTGACGAAATGCTTTACCCTGAAAATTACAGATACCTTAATGATGTTCTCTCCTATGTCGCAATCGGTGCAAGGTCTGTTGAAAATCAGCAACACCGTTTGACAGCAAGTGGTTTTGATATTCCCGTAGGTATGAAAAACCCTACCGGCGGTGATATTTCAGTTATGATGAACTCGATAACTGCCGCACAACATTCTCACACATTTATTTACAGAGGTTGGGAGGTTGAAAGTCAAGGCAACCCCCTTGCACACGCAATTTTAAGAGGTTATGTGAACAAGCATGGTCAATCAATGCCAAACTATCACTACGAAGACCTTATTAATCTTGCCGAAACTTATGATAAATCAGCTCTTAAAAATCCCGCTGTAATTATTGATACAAATCATGCAAACTCAGGTAAGAAGTGGATGGAACAGCCAAGAATTGCAAAAGAAGTTCTTCATAGCTGTCGCCACTCTGCTGATGTTAAAAAGATTGTAAAAGGACTTATGATAGAAAGCTATATTGAAGATGGTGCACAAAAACCCGAGGAATGTGTTTATGGTAAATCAATTACTGACCCTTGCCTTGGTTGGGAAAAGACTGAAAAACTTATTCTTGATTTAGCCGACCTACTCTAATAATCTATATAAAAGCGCAAGCGTTGCATTTGGAAAGTTTTCTTCCCTTTTGCAACGCTTTTTTGCTTGATATTTAGTTAATTTTATTACAACTTATCTGCAAAAAGCCCTTAATCCGGATAAGTTACTTTTCTTCATCATTCCAACCCTAAAATGCACTTTATATTTACTAGTTATTATGCCAATTCTACTAAACAAAAAGCAATCAAAAGGAACTATGTTAAACCACAACTCAGTTTCAAATTATAAACTCCATATCTTAGTTAACAAGTTCACTACCTTGCTAAAGGTAGATAAAAACCTTTCGAATTACTTATTCTTTGATTATCGGCATCTCTGTCATTCTGAGTCTTGCACAACCATATGGACAAAGTTCAAGTTCTTGAATTTTTGAAATTGGTGTTATAGACTTTGGACTCTTTCTTGCAATACTTCTATATGGGAATTTAAGCCCCCAGTTGATTTGTTGCATCTTTGCTTTTATGGTTATTGGTGGATTCGCCTGTGAAAATGGAATATCCCCTACACCTTTATAATCAATTTCGAAATTTGTATCTGCATAGCCATAATTCCAAGGTGTTTGTGGTATAAACTGATAGTCACAATATGGGAATTTACGCTCAACACCTTTTTTAGTATATTCTCTCATTTGCTTTTCATATTTAATTGGAACGGAAAAAAGCAGAGAACCCATTTGCAATGCATAAAGGTCATTTGGTCTTTCTTTAAGGAATGGTGTTGCAATAAAATCAATTTCGATTTCAGTTTTACCCTCATTTATTTTGAATTCAAGGTCTTTTGTTTCTGCCTTTTCGCCATTAACCCTAAGATTTTTTGCAAATGACGGAATACGAATAACAAAGTCAAAGTCCTTTTCTGCATCTATCACATAATGCATTTTATTTTCAAATGGATAGTTAGTTTCAAGTTTAATTGTAACACCATTATCCTTTAAAACAGACGGCAATATAACCGAATTGATTATTGTGTTGCCATTATGCATAAATGATGAAGCTGCAAATTTAGGCCAACCCTGATTAAAGTTTGCAGTACAACAACCATAATTTGGCTCAAGTCCAAATGTATGTGCATAAGGACCGTTTGTGCTCCAGGGTGCCATAATCATTGTTTTCTGACACGCAATCTGATTCACTTGCTGAACATACTGGTGTGTCCACATATCCTCACTCAAAGTTGCAGGTAAGGCATTAAACCCAAGCACTTCAAGACGCTCTGCCCATTTATTTTCACCAGTATGAGCAAAAATTTCTTCATAAGAATACATCTGCTCAACCACTGCACAAAGCTCTGTCCCCTTTGTAGGGTCAATGCCCGAAAGCACCTCATCCCCTGTAAAGCCCTCGTATGCAGTGCCGTTGTATTTATCAAGAATTATGCGAAGTTTTTCGGCATTGTCCGTATATTCTCCGCCCAACAGTTCGTGAGAAACTGCCTCACTTTTGAGCATCATAGTCAAATTTACAATATGGGTATTCATCTGCCATTTGTGACCTGGTTTTTTCCAATTTTCAACTGTTGTGTTATAGTTAAAACTCTGTTCTTTAATGACTTTTGCAAGGTCACGAATCCATTCTTCTTTATACTTTTCATATATGAAATTCAATGAAATAAAAGTCTCAAACCATCTGAATTTACCCCAACCAAATAGCTTTATTTCACCACTTTTGAGAAGTTCATAATAATTTTTAAGAACCTTGTAAACAACTTCAGGTATTCTTTCGTCACCTGAGCAATCATAATACACTTTAAGGACTTTACATATAAGTTGCACTGCCCAAGTGTCATATTTTGCTCGATTTTCTTTTTCACAAGGACAAATCCAACCGTCAGATTGTTGTTTTTCTAAAATTGCATCAATATATTTCTTTACAGTTGCAATCATTTCTTCATTTTCAAGAAGATAGGCAAGTGGAATAAATCCGTCAAGCCAATAAGGGACTCTTTCCCAGCCCTCGCAGTTTCCACCAATCCACGCACTGTCACGGATATCTGGCCATATTTTATGTAAATTACCACTAAGTCCCTCTGCCTGTATTTCAAGTTGACGTTTGAGCCAACCCTGTGGGTTTATTTCCTTTGAGGTATAAAAATTCCATTTATTCATATTATGCACCCTCTTTTTAACTTTCAGTCGTATCAAAGCCTTTTTTAATAAGGAAATAGAGTGGAATAATCGCTAATATACTCACCAAACCTGCCCAAAGAAACATATTTTTTGCAGGCACAAGCACTTCAGCATTTGCTTCGTTTATAATTGTTTGTGCCGCAGCCTGACAAGCCATATCACCAATTACAGGGCCAATAACCATTGGAAGAAGCACAACGAAAATCATTCTTATACCCTGAAAAAGACCTGTTTTCCCTTCGGGAATAAAATCCTTGACAGTTGCACTGAAAAGAATGTTGACCATTGCGTTACCAACAACCACGGGCAAAATACTTACAAGAATTACAAATATACTTGTACTTGTTGAAAGCAATAAAAATCCCAAAGTCATTGCAATAACACCAACGACAAGGCAAAAGCCTTTTTTCTCCGTTGCAAGTTTAAGAAGCTTCACAATACAAACAAGAAGAATTGCAACAACCATCACTGCAGTTATAATAACCGAGGGTCTTAAAATATTTACTACTCCCCCATTGTCAGGAATAACCACATACTGAATATATGTAAGAAGATATGGGTAAAAAACCTGAAATGCAATAATTGCAAAACAGAATGATACAAGAGTAAGATAAAGTCTCGAATTTGTCTTGATAACAGATGGTCTGAAGCCATAGAAAAGGTCTGCCCAATAATTTGAAGATGTTTTTATCTGTGCAGTGCGTGGTGGGTCTTTAATAAGGAAAAGACCTGCAACACCACAAAGTGTAACTACCACACCAAGTCCTATAAAGAATACTTTGTAAGAAATTGTACCTGCCTGAGCGAAACTACCAACACCTGTAACCGCAAAAGAAGATACTGTACCAACAACGGATAACACAGTTTCAACAATCGGTCTTTGTTTGGGCACAGTCACATCTGTTATCCAAGCCTGAAAAGCAGCATCATTACTTGTTGAGCCCATAAAGGTCATAACAATATCCATCAAGATAACAAACCAAACCGTTGTGCCGAGAATTTTTGCTTCGTCTGATAAGTTAAAAAGATTTGCCACATTTTCTTTTGTGATAAAACCAAACATACCGGTTACAATACCCCATAAAATATAACCTACCGAGATAAACATCTTACGATTTTTAAGTTTGTCACTCAAAGCACCCATTATAAAGGTGGTCACAACCGCTGCAACTGCAGAAAGTGCAACCATACGAGCAACTGCTGTTGTTGCTTCCATTGAACCTAAAATCGCAGACTGTGACACATCGGCATATATTTCATTGGTGATGAATGTATTGAAATACATATTTTCCGTATTCCAAGCAATACCACCCATAAAGCAAAAAAGAATAATTATAATCCAATTCCTTTTGCTTACTTTTTCTTTAACCATATTTTCCATTTCCCCTAACAGTGATTATTCTTCAACATTTTTTAATTATATAAAAATTATACTCTTTCCCCTTTACAAATTCAACAATTTTATTTTTCCCTGATAACATACATAAAAATGGCTTATGGAATTAAAACCATAAGCCATTTTAAAAAACTATTTCATCAAATAACCTAGAATATAATTACGATAAGTTGTGAAACCAACACAACTGCGATAAGAGCGATTGGGTAAGTTGCAGCATAAGCAGCAGCAACATCTTCTGTGCCTGCAGTTGAAATAAGTGTTCCAAGAGCAGGTGTACTTGTCATACCGCCTGTGATTGAACCGAGGTTGTTAAGCAAGCTCAATTTAAGAACATATTTAGCAAAGAGGTAACCTGCAATTAATGGGCAGATTGTCATTACAATACCATATACAAAGTACATTGGGTCAAAGTTTGCAACGAATTCTGCACCACCTGGG
>JAFYSE010000035.1 GCA_017546665.1 Clostridia bacterium
GGGTGGAATTCATTCAAATATTTTTACTTTTTTCTTTTACATAAACTTTTTTTGTTTTTTCGTCTGTCTACTTGACAGGGGTCGCTTCAAAATTTCTCCGCAAGGCGATTTTTTTACCTTCAATATTTAAAATAAGTTGTGGCAAATTATTAGTGCGATATTTTTTCGCATGGAGGTGATAGTTTGTATAGACTTATTAGGATATTTTCATTAATGTGTTCTGCTTTTGTATTTATTATTTTTACTTTAATTTTTGTGTTTAATTATTTGATTCCGGATAAATTGACGGTGATTGATAAAAACCCGTATTCTGAATATAATCTTCTTGGATATGAAATTTTAAGTTTTCAATCACAAAAAAATGTAACGGCAATTCAAAACGAAAAAAGTAAAGAAGATAAAACACAAGTTAACCTTTTAAATATTATTCCAATTAAAGAAACTGTTATAAATAACAGTAAAAGACAGTATGTTGTTCTTGGTGGGGAATGTTTTGGAATAAAGCTTTATACTGATGGTGTTGTCGTCGTTGATATAGATGAGGTTGAAACTGAATTAGGAGCTAAAAGTCCTGCTAAAAGTGCAGGAATTAAAATTGGTGATGTCATAAAAAAGGTTGACAATGTATATGTTAAATCTAATTCGCATTTTTCTAAAATGTTGCAGGAGAGTAATGGTAAGGAATTGGAGTTTTTAATATTAAGAGATGGAAAAGAACAAAAGATTAAATTCAGAACATTGAAAGAAAAAGAAACAAATAGATATTGTGCGGGTTTATGGGTGCGAGACAGTACTGCAGGACTTGGAACAATTTCCTTTTACAATCGCGAAAACAATTCTTTTGCAGGGTTAGGACATGCAGTATATGATATAGATACTAATAAATGTCTTCCTTTAAAAAACGGTGAAGCTTGTTCGGTTACAATAAGTGGAATATATAAAAGTGATAAGGGTAATGTAGGAGAACTATGCGGAGTGCTTGGAAACACTACTTTAGGCAGTTTATGTATCAATTGTGATGTTGGTGTATATGGGTTTATAAATTGCCCTGATAAAGAGAAAATTCCCGTTGCAATAAAAAGTGAGATTAAAACAGGAAAAGCACAGATTATATGTTCTGTTGATAATGCCACAAGATATTATGATGTAGAGATAACAAGAATATTTTCGAAAACGAACGATGTTAATAAAGATATGATAATTAAAATAGTTGATGATGAATTGATTGAAAAAACAGGTGGAATAGTTCAGGGAATGAGTGGCAGTCCGATAATACAGAATGGAATGCTTGTTGGTGCATTAACCCACGTTTTTGTGAATAAACCAAAACAAGGCTATGCAATACTTGCTGAAAAAATGCTTGAAACCTCCACTTGTCAGGAAATGCAAAAGCATGAACAATTAAATAAAGCATCCTGACAAAAAAAGGGTAGAGATTATATTCTCTACCCTTAATCTTTTATATGTGTAGTTTTAGTTTTTCAAGCTCTGTAATGGTGCAGGAATTCGTCCACCACGGTTAATAAATTTGGCAGGTGACGCTGTGTTTAATTTCATAACAGGACCATATCCCAAAAGTCCGCCGAAATTAAGCGTATCACCAATATTTTTACCAATCGCAGGAATAAGTCTTACTGCAGTTGTTTTTGAATTAACCATACCTATTGCAGCTTCGTCTGCGATAATACCAGAAAGTACTTCTGCCGTTGTGTCACCGGGTACAATAATCATATCAAGACCAACGGAGCAAACACAAGTCATAGCTTCAAGTTTTTCAATGGTCAATGCACCACTTGTAGCTGCTGCAATCATACCTGCATCCTCTGAAACAGGAATAAATGCACCTGAAAGGCCACCAACATGGGATGATGCCATAACGCCACCTTTTTTAACAGCGTCGTTAAGGAGTGCAAGACAAGCAGTTGTTCCGTGAGCACCACATTGTTCAAGACCCATTTCTTCAAGAATATAAGCAACAGAGTCACCAATAGCAGGTGTTGGCGCAAGAGAAAGGTCAACTATGCCAAATGGCACATTAAGCCTTTTTGATGCCTCACAAGCCACGAGCTGACCCATTCTGGTAATCTTAAATGCTGTACGTTTAACCATATCTGCAACTTCTGTGATGTTTGCATTAGGAATTTTGGAGATTGCTGAACGAACAACACCAGGACCTGATACACCAACATTGATTACGCAATCAGGCTCACCAACACCATGGAAAGCGCCTGCCATAAATGGGTTATCTTCAGGGGCGTTACAAAATACAACTAATTTTGCAGGCCCGATGCAACCTTTATTTGCAGTAACTTCGGCAGATTCTTTAATAATCTGTCCCATAAGCTTAACTGCATCCATATTGATGCCCGCTTTTGTTGAGCCGATATTAACTGATGAACAAATATGGTCTGTAACATCAAGTGCCTCGGGAATACTGCGAATAAGTGCTTCATCACCGGCAGCAAAACCTTTTTGCACAAGTGCTGAATAACCACCAATAAAGTTTACTCCAACCGTTTGTGCAACTCTTTCAAGAGTTTTTGCATACAAAACAGGGTCGCCCTTGCCTGATGCTAAAATCATTGAAATAGGTGTAACTGAAATTCTTTTGTTGATAATAGGAATACCATATTCCTTTTCAATGTCTTCACCGGTTTTAACGAGGTGTTCTGCTTTTCGTGTCATTTTTTCATATATTTTGTCACAGGTTGATTTTGCGTCACCTGTGCAACAATCAAGCAGAGAAATTCCCATTGTAATTGTTCTAATGTCAAGATTTTCATCTTGAATCATATTGATTGTTTCAAGTATATCGTGTGTATTTATCATGTTGATAACCTCGAATTATATTCTATGCATTGAATTAAAGATATCTTCGTGCATAACGTGGATAGAAAGTGACATTTCATTCCCAATAGATGTAACCTTATCTGAAAATTCTGTAAAAGGAACAGTTGCTTTTTCTAAATCAACAAGCATAATCATACAGAACATATCTTGTAAAATTGACTGTGAAACTTCGATAACATTAACACAGTTTTCAGCACATACGCCTGAAACTTTTGCAAGAATACCAACCATATCCTTACCAACTACGGTAATAATACCTCTCATGAGTAAAACCTCCAAACTTAATTTCATAGTATTGTATCACATCATTTTGAAAAAGTGAATAACTTTATTAAATAACTTTTTATTTTTTATTGAAAATATATGGTAATTTGTAGTAAAATAGTTTTAAACAGTTGGAGGGGATTGCTATGTATAAAAATATTGTGGACTTGCATGTTCATACAGATAACTCATTTGATGGAAATCATTCTGCAACTTTTTTCTGTGAGCAAGCAGAGTTTACGGATTTAAGAGCGATTGCTTTTACCGACCATTGCGAGGTTGACCAATTTGCAGGAGACCCAACATACGAAAAACGTATATTTCAGGCTTTTTTTGAGGTTTCAAAGGTGCGTTCTGCATTTCGTGGCAAGTTGTTGGTGCTTAATGGTATAGAGTTAGGTCAACCTGCTTATGATGTTGAAACTGCAAATAAAATTCTTAATAGTCACGATTATGATGTGGTTTTAGGTTCTGTTCATAATCTTCGTGGTGGAGAAGATTTTTATTTTATGAAAAATCTTACTTTACAAGAAGCGGAAACACTTTTAAAAGAGTATTTCAATGCAATAATTGAGATGCTTAATTGGGGTAACTTTGATGTGCTTACTCATTTGACATACCCATTAAGATATTTTTATTCACAATCTAATCTAGATATTGATTTGTCAAAGTTTAAAAATCAGATTGACGAAATACTATTGCTAACTGCTAAATCTGACAAGGCACTTGAAATCAACACAGCAGCACTTCGTCAACCACTCAATAAGCTTTCGCCTGAAATTGATATTGTAAAAAGATTTAAAGAACTTGGCGGTAAATATGTTTCAGTTGGTTCCGACGCTCATTATGCAGAGCATCTTGCAGCTGACATTGATATGGCATATAGTTGTGCTATTGAAGCTGGTTTTGATTGCATAACATTTTTTCAAAAGCGTACTCCTATAGAAATGAAAATTGAAGTGGAGGAATAATAAATGAAAGTTAAGGCAGCAGCCAAAATTAATTTGATGCTCGACATTCTCAAAAGACTTGATAATGGTTATCATTCACTGTTTATGATAATGCAATCAGTTGATTTGTATGATGTTATTACTGTCGAAAAAAACAGCAATAATGAGATTTTCATAAAATGTGATACTGAAGGTGTTCCTTGCAACGAAAAAAATATTGCATATAAATGTGCGAAGGCTTTTTTTGATGCTTTATCCATTGATGATAGGGGAGTTACAATAGAAATAGAGAAAAACATTCCAATGGCTGCAGGAACGGCAGGCGGAAGTGCCGATGGTGCAGGAGTTCTTTATTGCTTGAATAAGATTTATGAAACAAACCTTACAGAAAAAGAACTTTGTGATATTGGTGCGAAAGTTGGTGCCGATATTCCATTCAGTCTTGTTGGTGGTACTGCAATAGCACTTAATACCGGAAACGTTATTGCACCTGTTAAGGACTTACCTGATTGTTGTATTGTCCTTGCAAAACCTAACCAGGATGTTTCAACTCCTGAGGCTTATGCTCAATTTGATGCTCTTACTCGTGTTCGTCATCTTGACAGAGTTTCAATGATTGAAGCTGTTGCAGATGGTGACTATGAAAAAATCTGTGAGCTTTGTGGCAATGTGTTTGAACAGGCTGTGGAAGTACCAAAACGTCCTCACATTAAGGGTGTTATGAGAAAATCTGGTGCAGATGCTTGTTGTATGAGTGGTAGTGGTCCAACAGTTTTTGGATTGTTTGGTGATAAGGAAAAAGCAGAAGATGCTTTTCTTAAATTGTCAAAAAAATATGACAGCGTGTATCTTTGCAAACCTGCGTCAAAAGGTGTTGTCGAGATTTAAATGATAAGTGGGAGAGGGATTATTATGAATAAATATGATGTATTTGTTGTTGGTGCATCAACAACAGGATGTTGGTTTGCAAAAAAGATGGCTGACCAAGGCTTTAAGGTTCTTGTGATTGAAAAAAATCAGCCTGATAATGTATCAAGAGAATATGATGTTTTCCATATGGGAAAGGCAGATATGGAAAAGTTTGACCTTTTTATTCCTGAAGAAGGAAATCCATTACGTGAATTCTGTTTTTCTCATTCAACAATGATTTCACCCTATGGTAATTATCCAAAAGCTTGTGCCGAGGCACCTGTTATTGGCTTACATAAACACGATTATATTATGGATATGGCTAACAGAGCCCAAAAAGCTGGTGCAGAAATTATTTATGGTGCATCATTTACTGACTTCATAAATGAAAACGGTAGAATTGTTGGTGCCAAATATAAAACTGTTGATGGTGAAAATGAAGCTTATGCTCGAATAGTTGCTGATTGTTCGGGAATTCCTGCAGTTGCAAGAACAAAACTTCCTGATACATCCGTTGTAGGTAACTTTAAGCTCACAAATAAGGACATTCTTTATGTTGTGCTTTATTATGCTGAATATCTTAAAAAGGACTTTAACCCAAGAGAACTTGATGGGTTCTTCCTTTCATATAAATCTTGGTCAGCACCATCCGATAATGCAAATGGTGCAATTCTTGGTATTGGTGCATTCTATGGCTATGATTATGCCGAAGAAATCTTCAAGGAAGATTTTATGAAGAATGTAAAATTCCCTGAATATAAAGTTGAGAGAATAGAAAAGGGTATGACACCATATCATACATCAGTATATTCATTGGTTGACGACGGATTTATTGCCCTTGGTGATGCTGCATGTCACACAAAACCAACTTGTGGAGAGGGTTGTACATCTTCACTTGTTGCAGGTGAAATTGCGGTTGATGTTATCTCAAATCTTCTTAAATCAGATAAATATCTCACAAAAGAAAGAATGTGGAGTATTAACAAGCGCTATATGGCTGCACAAGGTAAGGATTTTGATTCTATGCGACCACTTCTTATGGGGATAATATCAATGGGTTATGATGAGGCAGAATATCTCTTTAAAAATGATATTATGTTCAGTGAAAAAATTCTTGGTGGCATGGATACAGGTCTTGTACTTGACGGAAACGATATAGCAGGTATTGTTAAGGGTATTGTGAGTGGTATTGCAGGTAAAAACATTAAACCATCTACTATTGCAAAACTTGTTAAAGGGCTTTTGCATAGCACACAAGTTGGAACATTATACGATAATTATCCTGCAAACTATGAAGATTTCCCTGAATGGAAGGCAAAGGCAGATAAACTCTGGGCAGAAATTGGCTCTGTTGCAGAAAATACCTGCGACCCTAAAATTCTTAAAAAATTAGGATACTAATAAATAAAAGCAGGCTTTACGCCTGCTTTTTTATATATTCAAATAACCTATTACAACCCAAACTTACATCATCAAATGTTGTCTTGAAATCTCTAGTGTACCAAGGGTCAGCAACATCTCTGTCAATATGTGCAAAACTTAACAATTTATGTATCTTGTTATCTTTGTCATACCCAATAATTCTGTTAATATTTCTCATATTTGCACTGTCCATTCCAATTATGAAATCATATTTTTCATAGTCGGATTTTTTTAGTTGTACAGCTTGTCTTTTGGTGTATGGAATACCCATTTCATCAAGAATTTTCTTTGTTCCCCAATGAGTATCACTACCGATTTCTTCAGTGCTTGTAGCACTTGAACAGATAAGAAAATCGTTTTCTATACCATTCTTTTTTACAATATCCTTCATAACAAATTCTGCCATAGTCGAACGACATATATTCCCATGACAGACAAACATAATTTTAATCATAATATCACCGAAATAAGTATATCACAAATATTAATTATTTTCAAAGTGCAAATTATAATTTGACTGATTAATTCCTACATGTTACAGTGTAAAGGGAATGGTTCTGTGTACTGACAATTATAACTTAATACATGTGGGCGAGGAGAAAAACTCCTCGCTCGGTTTTATATTTATTCACAAGTATATTTTACTTCTATTCATCATATTTATTTATGACAGAATAGGAGGTCTTGATTTGAAAAGTTTAGTTGATGAAAGAGCGTCTTTATTAGGTGAATATATTGTAGAAAATAATGCAACAGTTAGAGCAACAGCAAAAGTGTTTGGAATAAGTAAAAGTACAGTACATATGGATGTTTCCAAAAGACTATTTTATGTTAATCCCGTTCTATATAAAAAAGTACGAAAAGTCCTTGATATCAATAAGGAAGAAAGACATATTCGTGGTGGATTAGCTACAAAGGAAAAATATATGTCTAAAAAGTGATTTTAACTACATTATTTTCCTTTTAGCACTTGAAATTTCACTATATTTGTGTATAATATTATCTGTTAAATTATGTACATATATCACTTGAAAGGTGGACAATATAGTGGCAGACGAGAAAAATCTCTTTGTTGAGCTCGAACACGAAGTGATGGAGCTCTGGGAAAAAGAGAAATATTATGACAAGCTTGTTGAGAAAAATAAGGGCAATAAAATGTTCCGTTTCCTTGACGGTCCAATTACTGCAAATAACCCAATGGGTATTCACCATGCATGGGGCAGAAGTACAAAGGATATTTTTATCCGTTACAAGTCTATGAATGGTTACGATTGCCGTCGTCAGAATGGTTTTGACTCGCAGGGACTTTGGGTTGAAGTTGAAGTTGAAAAACAGCTTGGCTTTAAGACAAAGAAAGACATTGAAAATTATGGTATGGACAAGTTTACACGTCAGTGTGTTGACCGTGTAAAACATTTCTCAGGCATTATTACTGAACAGTCAAAGAGACTTGGTCAGTGGATGGATTGGGATAATTCATACTACACAAATACAGACCTTAACATTCAGGGTATCTGGCATTTCTTAAAGGAATGTGATAATCACGGATGGATTCAGCGTGAATACAAGCCAATGCCTTGGTGTCCTCGTTGTGGTACATCACTTTCTGAACATGAAATGACAGGTTCATATAAGATGATGACACATAACTCAGTTTTCTTCAAACTTCCTATTGAAGAACTTGATTCAAAAATTCTTGTTTGGACAACTACTCCTTGGACATTGTCTTCAAACGTGGCTCTTGCAGTTAATCCTGAGATTGACTATGTTGAAGTTAAAATCAAGAGCGATGACCAAACATTGATTCTTGCAAAGAATGCAATCAAATACCTTGGCGATGATAAAGTTGAGGTTATTCGTGCACTTAAAGGTGAAGAACTTGTTGGACTTCATTATGAAACTTGCTTTGCTGATTTGGAAGCACAGCAAGGCTTTGAACACAAAATCGTAGCTTGGGAAGATGTTGCTGCCGACGAAGGTACAGGCGTTGTTCATATTGCTCCAGGTTGCGGTATCGAAGACTTTGAACTTGGTGAAAGACTTGGTCTTCCAAAGGTTATGCCTATTGACGACATGGGTATTTATCTTGAAGGATTTGGTTTTATGTCAGGTAAAGATAGCCATACAATCGCTGACGAGGTATTTGAAAAACTTGACGAGCAGAACAAACTCTATAAGGTTGAACCACACGAACATAGCTATCCAGTATGCTGGAGATGTAAGAGTGAAATTGTTTTCCGTCTTGTTCCAGCTTGGTATATCAAGACAAGCGAAATCAAGCCTAAACTCATTGAGTGTGCAAATTCAGTTAAATGGGAACCTGCTTCAAATGGTAAGCGTATGAATGACTGGCTTACAAATATGGGTGACTGGAACATTTCTCGTAAGCGTTATTACGGAATGCCACTTCCTTTCTATCCATGTAGCTGTGGTCATATTACAGTTGTTGGTTCAAAGGCTGAACTTCGTGAGAAAGCAGTTGACCAGGCTCTTGTTGATGCACTTCCTGAACTTCACAGACCTTGGGTTGATGAAGTTAAGATTAAGTGTCCACATTGTGGTAAGGAAGTTTCTCGTGTTTCTGATATTGGTGACGTTTGGCTTGATGCTGGTATCGTTCCATTCTCAACACTTGATTACTTTACAGACCGTGAAGCATGGGAAAGAAACTTCCCTGCAGAATGGGTTACAGAAATGCATGAGCAGGTTAGACTTTGGTTCTACTCAATGCTCTTTATGAGTACTGTTCTTGTAGGTAAAGCTCCTTATGAAAGAGTTGTTACTAATGGTATGGTTGTTTCTGAAGACGGCTCAAAATTCTCAAAAACTGGCTTTATGATTAAGTTTGACGAAGCTGCTGAGAAGATTGGTGCTGATACTGTTCGTTATCTTTATGCAAGTGCACCAACTAACAATGATGTTCGTTTCGGTTACAATCTTGGTGACGAAGCAAGAAGAAAGATGCTTGCTTTCTGGAATATCTATACATTCTTTGATACCTATGCACAGCTTGATAAGCCAAACTTTGCTGATTATAAGGTTGATTTCTCAAAACTTACTCCAATTGATAAGTGGCTTGTTGTTAGAACAAACGAATTCCTTAAAAAGGCTACTGCATATATGGATGATTATAAGTCATCTGCAATGATTAAGGAATTTGAACTTTTTGTTGATGATATTTCTAACTGGTATATCAGAACAAATCGTCGTCGTTTCTGGAAGACAGAAGACCAGCAGGATAAGATGGTTGCTTACTGGACACTCTTTAATGCTCTTAAGGTTTGTGTTCAGACTATTGCACCAATCACACCTTTTATGACTGAATATATTTGGCAGAACCTTATCAAGAAATGCGATTCAACTGTTGCAGAATCTGTTCATCTCAGTGATTGGCCATCAGTTATTGAAGGTGTTGAAGACGATGGTGTTATTGAGCAGACAGAACTTGTTCGTGAAGTTATTGCTACTGCTATGAGACTTCGTAACGAACAGCAGATTAAAGTTCGTCAGCCTCTCTCAAAAATCTTTATTTGCTGTGATTCAGATAAGGCTGATAAAATTAAGACATTTGAGAAGAATATTCTTGATGAACTTAACATCAAAACAGTGGAATATATTGATGATATTACTGTTCTTGAAGACCAGTTCCTTACAGTTAACTTTAAAGTTGCAGGTGCAGTTCTCAAGCAGAACGTTAACAAGATGAAACAGACACTTGAAGGACTTTCATCTGATGAAATGAAAGCTCTCACAGTAGCTGTTGTTGCAGGTGGCGAGGTTGAAGTACCGGGCTGGGATGAAAAATTTGATGCATCAATTTTCGCAGTTCAGTCAAAGACAAAAGATGGTGTTGTTTCTGCTGCATTTGCTGAAAACAGTGTTGTTGCACTTGATATTGTTCTTACTGATGAACTTCTTAAAGAAGGCGTTGTTCGTGATATTATCCGTCAGTGTCAGGTTGCTCGTAAAGAAGCAGGATATCAGGTTGAACAGAGAATTGTTGCTGCAATCAATGTTGATGATGAGTTCATTGTAAATGCACTTACTGAAAAACTCGCTTATGTAGCAAGTGAACTTCTTGCAGACAATCTTGTTCTTAATGCAGAGTTAACTGCTGATTATTCTAACGAGTTTGTAGTAAACAACAAAAAGGTTACTGTATCAGTGGCAAAAGGAGAATAAAATATGTTTCAAGTTACAAAAGATATGAATATTGGTGAAATTCTTGATAATGCAAGAGAAACAGTTCCATTCTTTTTAAGTCTTGGAATGCATTGTCTTGGCTGTCCATCAGCAAGAGGCGAGACCGTTGAACAGGCTTGTATGGTACACGGTGTTGATGCTGATGAGTTTGTTGCAGGTATTAATGAATTTCTTAAGGAAAATGCAAACAAATAATTGAAATTTCCCCCTATGTAATGTAGGGGGATTTTGTTCAAAAGAGGTGAATTGTATGAAACTTGATAGTCGTCTTATGGCTATTGCCAATTTAGTTAGAAAAGATAAGGTCTTTGCAGATATAGGTACTGACCACGCTTATTTACCGGTTTATCTTGTTGAAAAAGGTATTATTAACAAGGCCATTGCAGCAGATTTGCGAATAGGTCCACTTGAAAACGCAAAAGATGCGGTAGTTTCATACGGTTTTACAGAACAAATCCAACTTCGTTTATCCGATGGACTTGATAATTTTAAGGAAAATGAAGTGGAAGAAATTGCCGTTGCAGGAATGGGTGGATTATTAATTTCACAATTTATCGAACGTACGAATTGGATTAAAAACGAAGATGTTCATTTAATCCTTCAACCGATGACTCATGTTGAAGAATTGAGAAAAACGCTTTTTGACAATGGTTTTGTAATTGATGAAGAAGTTGTTGCAGAAGATGATGATAAGTTATACATAATTTTGAGTGTTTATTACTATAATGATGCAACAGCGTACACAGAACTTGATTTAATTGTAGGTAAATTACCTCAAAATGAAGATAATCTTTCAAAAAAATATCTTTCAAGAATCTATGAAAAGTTTAATAAAAAACTTGTTGCACTCAAAAATGCTGAAAAAGAGTGTAGTGAACTTGAAAAACTAGTAGGGGAGTTGAAACAATGGCAACAGTAAAGGAAATTTATAGTTTTATTGACAAAATTGCACCATTTTCAACTCAGGAAGAATGGGATAATTCAGGGTTTTTAGTTGGTGATGAAGATAAAGAGGTAAATAGAATTCTTTTTGCATTGGATATTACTTTTGATGTGGTTAATCAAGCAATAAACTGTAATGCAGATTTAATTATTACACATCATCCAATTATTTTTAAACCCGTTTCCAATGTTCTTAGTGACAGTTTGATTTATAAGCTTATTAAAAATGGAATTAGCATTATTTCTGCTCATTCAAATTACGATAAAGCTGTTGACGGAGTAAATGATATACTCTGTAAAACAATCAATGCATCTGATTATGAAAAAGTAGAAGATACTTGTTTAAATATTGCATACTTTGAAAATAGTGCTTTAGTTGAAGATTTTGCACTGTATTTAAGAGGTAAATTGGGTGGAGTTGTAAGGTACAACTTTATTGATAAAAAAATAAGTAAAATTGCAGTTTGTAGTGGCTCAGGTAGTGATTATTTGACACTTACAAAAGAGTTAAACTGTGATGCATTACTTACAGGAGATGCATCTCATCACGTATTCCTTGATGCGAATGAAATGGGAATTGCATTGTTTGCTTGTGGTCACTTTGAAACGGAAAATATCGCAATTAAACCACTTGCGGATAAAATTGAGAATAATTTTAATGTTGATTGTATATTAGCAAATCAAAATACACCAATAATTACGATTTAAGAGGTTTTATGGCACTTGACGGAATTACATTAGGGCTTGTTAAAAATGAGCTTAAAACCTATATTTTAGGCTCTAAAATTGAAAAAATACACCAACCCTCAAGAAATGAGTTGGTGTTTATTTTGCGTACCCGAAATGGTGGATATAGATTATATCTTTCCTGTGATGGTCAGAGTCCCCGTGTGCATTTAACCCGTTATAATCTTGAAAATCCAAAAGTCCCACCAATGATTTGTATGCTTTTACGTAAACGACTTTGTGGCGCAACTCTTACAGATATCAAGCAGATTAGAAATGATAGAATTCTCATTTTTGAATTTGATGGTACAACTGAAATCGGTGATAAAACAAAGTATTATGTTATTTGTGAAATTATTGGACAGCGTAGTAATGTTATTCTTTGTGATAATGATTATAATATTATTGATGCATTAAAGAGGGTGGATGAGGAAAAATCTTCAGTTCGTGAGATTTTACCCGGTATTAAATATGAATTGCCACCTTTGCAAGAAAAATCCGATGTGCTTAATGATAGTGCACATTTAATTACAAATAAAATTCTCAATCATTCTGAAAAAATGCTTTCAAAAGCTATTTTAGAAAGTGTTGAAGGCTTCTCACCAATAATTGGCAGAGAAATTGCATATAGAACAGTATTTGGTGATAAGCAAGTTGGTTTGTTATCTGATATTGAAAAAGAAAGATTAGAAAATGAAATTAATATAATTAAAAATGAAATCAATGAAAATAGGTTTTATATGTTAGAATCTGTTGATAAAGTACCGTTTGATTTTTCATTTTCAAGTATCCGTCAGTATGGAAAAACTTTATGTAAAAAGGAATTTGATTCAATATCTGAATTGTTGGACGATTTTTATTTTGAAAAAGATAAAATTAACAGAACAAGACGTAAAGCATCTGATTTGTTTAAAATTTTAAATAGTGCAGTTGAACGAACATCAAGAAAAATTAATAATAGACAACTTGAACTTGAGAAAAGCGAAAATCGTGAACAAATTCGTATCTTTGCTGAATTGATTACTGCAAATCAGTATCGTTTAACTGAAAAATCATCTCTATATAAATTAGAAAATTATTATGATAACAACAATATAATCGAAATACCTGCAAATCCTGCATTAACTCCTTTACAGAATGCACAAAAGTATTTTAAAGAGTATAAAAAAGCTGTTAATGCCGAAAAATTACTTCATAATCTTATTGAAGATGGCGAACAGGAACTAATATACCTTGACTCTGTTTTTGATAATTTAACTCGTGCTGAAACCGAAAGAGAAATAACGGAAATCCGTGATGAATTGGAACAGGGCGGATACGTTAAGAGCAAAAAGGGAAATAAAAATAAAAAAGAAAAACCCTTGCCACCAATGGAATTCAAATCTAGTGACGGATTTAAAATCTTGGTTGGCAGAAACAATGTCCAAAATGATGTTTTAACTTTAAAAACTGCTATGAATTATGATATGTGGTTACATGTTCAAAAGCACGCAGGTTCCCATACCGTAATTATTGCAGATAAAAAAGAAATTACTGAAACTGCGATACAAGAGGCTGCTTATATCGCTGCATATCACAGTAAATCAAAGAATTCTTCTTCGGTACCTGTTGATTATACTTTGATAAAAAATGTTAAGAAACCAACAGGTGCAAAACCGGGAAAGGTTATTTATAACACATATAACACAGTTTATGTTACACCTGAGAAAGAGCTGATTGAAAAGTTAAAGGTAGATTAAAACCGAGAAGCTAAATAGCTTCTCGGTTATTTTTTAGTCTAATTCAACTGAATGGTCATATACGGGATACCAGGTTGCTGTAAAAAAGTTTCTTGCTCTAAAAATTATTTCATCACCATAAACTTCCATTTGGTAACCCATACCACCCCAAGGTACACCATAGCGGTTAACAATCATATAAGTGGGAAGATTAACATATGTAACACCGTTATGTTGTTCAACACTTGAGAATCCAAATACATTTTCAACAAGTGGTACATTAATACCTGTATGAACATGTCCACTAATAAAGAAAACATTTTCATATTTTTCCATAATTGTTTTTACTGCGTCGCTATTTTCATTAAGTCCGTTGTCAGGCCAAATAGTATCAAGTCCGTTTACACCGTTACAAGGAACATGACAAATAACAAACATAGGTAAGTTTCTATCAGCAGCCTCTGCAAGAGAAGCATCAAGGAATTTAAGCTGTTCTGGACTCATATCGGGAGTGTCCCATGTGTCATCACCATCATCACAAAGAACAACAAAACGATAATTGTTAACATCCGTCTTGTAGTAAGCTTTTTCTATTTTTTTACCTGATGGGTTAAGGTTGTTATAAAGGTTAACAAACCTTTGTCTTGCTTCTTCCTGAGTAACGTCGTCAACATGACCTACATCGTGATTTCCTGTTGCAATTACCCAGTTTTCTGCACAATCAGACTCGGCCATAATATTAAAGAAACTTTCTATTGATGGTCCGTCACCATAGTTTGTAAGGTCACCTGAAACTATAAGTGCATCAATAGTGTCTTTTGAGCGTTCAAGGTCATTTAATCCATTTGCCCATACCCATTCACCAATAGCCCAATCAACATCGATATGTATATCAGAAACTATAGTGGCGTTTAAAAGACAATTGTCATACATTTCTTCAAAGATAACAAGTTCTTCTGTTGTTTCTATAATCTCTTTATCAATTTCCTTACCTGTATTAATTATATCTTCTTTTGTTATTTCTTCATATGAAAAACCAGGGAATATAATTGTGATAAGTGACATAATAACAGCGATAATGCTTTTGATTGTTGATATCATTTCAAATCATCTCCTTTTGTATAGATTTATTTTACCATATCATTGAAAAAATTCAACAAAAAAATAAACCCTTCTAGTAAGAAGAGTTTATTTCATTATTTACATTTCGTCATTTGAAACAAGGATTTCGTTGTGTCGGAAAAGTAGTGACAAGCACCAAATACCAGCAAGCGCAACAAGTGTATAAACAATTCGACTGATTATTGCATCCTGACCACCAAAGAGCCAAGCAACAATATCAAATTGGAAAAGTCCGATTGCACCCCAGTTAATAGCACCGATTACAACAAGAATCAAAGAAATTCTGTCAAGCATTGTATTCACTCCTTAATAAAAGCATCATTTTATGTGCATTGTTATTATGAGTATTTTTAAATGCTTTATTCAAAAATTAAAATTAGTTAATTTTTGCTTTTTCTTTTAAAATTTCAACTTTATCTGTTTTTTCCCACATTACATCACAATCTGTTCTACCAACATGACCATAGGCTGCAAGTTGCTTGTAGATTGGATTACGAAGTTTAAGATTGTCAATAATTGCAGCAGGACGAAGGTCAAATACTTCGTTTACAATGTCACCGAGGTCAGAATCCTTGAGAACACCTGTGCCGAATGTGTCAACCATAACTGATACAGGTTTTGCAACACCAATAGCATAAGCTAATTGAATTTCACATTTTTTAGCAAGACCTGCAGCAACAATGTTTTTAGCAACATATCTTGCAGCATAAGCAGCAGAACGGTCAACCTTTGTTGGGTCTTTACCTGAAAAAGCACCGCCACCATGACGTGAATATCCTCCGTATGTATCAACGATGATTTTTCTGCCTGTAAGACCAGAGTCACCCATAGGTCCACCAATTACAAAACGACCTGTTGGGTTAACAAAAATCTTTGTGTTTTCGTCAATAAGATTTGCAGGAACGATTGGTTCTATAACATTCTTTTTGATATCTTCACGAATTTGTGCAAGTTCAACATCAACGCTGTGCTGTGATGAAACAACAATAGCATCAATTCTAACGGGATTTCTGTCATCGTCATATTCAACGGTAACCTGAGTTTTGCCGTCAGCACGAAGATATGGGAGAGTACCGTCTTTTCTTACCTTTGTAAGCTGAACTGCAAGTTTATTTGCAAGTGAAATTGGCATTGGCATAAGTTCAGGTGTTTCGTCACAAGCGAAGCCGAACATCATACCTTGGTCACCCGCACCATTAAGGTTATAGAAATCATCGTTTCCTTCCTTGATTTCCATAGAGTTATCAACGCCAAGTGCAATATCAGCAGATTGTTTGTCAAGTGCAACAAGAACAGCACAAGTGTTACCATCAAAACCTTTTGCACTATCATCATAACCGATTTCAAGAACAGTATTACGAACAATTTCAGGAATATTTACCTGAGCATTTGATGTGATTTCACCCATAACAAGAACTTGTCCTGTTGTAACAGTTGTTTCACAAGCAACACGGGACATTGGGTCCTGTGCAAGCATTGCATCAAGAATTGAGTCGGAAATTTTGTCACAGATTTTATCAGGATGACCTTCTGTAACTGATTCAGATGTAAATAAAAATTTTGCCATATCTTTGTCCTCCAAAAAAGATAAGCACCCATAAGGGTGCCTTTAATAAACAACCTTATATCTCGGAAAATCCGCAGGAATTAGCACCACGCATAAAGCAGGTTGCCGGGTTTCATAGGGCCAGACCCTCCACCACTCTGCATAAGGAAAATATTTAATTCTTAATTATTTTATCATAAAAATTTCAGTTGTCAACTACATAGTGTATTTTTTTACAGCTTTTTCAATACTGTAATATACTGGATAGAAAGGTATTACATTAAAAGTAGCTTTTACAGCGTTTAATGCAGTTGAACCCCAAACACCAGCCCAATATGTTTCCGCAACAAATGGTATTCCAATTAACTTATAAAAAATTGGAGTAAAAACCATGTTAGCTAACCAACCTACGATAATTGTAATTAAGATTGTGATGATAGCAGATATAATATATGTTCTAAATGAAAACTTTTTTTCCTTAAATATTTTTGAAAATAACTTTGTAAAACCATACATCGAAAGTATAATTCCCGTACCCATTACAACATTCATAATTTCACCGATACCAACAGTTGTTGTACGAGTAAGATGAATAATATTTTTGATGATTTCAACTAATATGCCGTGTACGGGTCCTAATACAAGACCAGTTAAAATAGCAGGGAAGTCCGAGAAATCAATCTTCATATAGCTTACACCGGGAATAATATTTATTTCAGGAAAAACCATATAAATAATTGATGCAATGGCAGTCATAACTGCAGTAACTGTGAGTTTAAATGTTTTTGAATTTCTTGTGTTTGACATTATTATTTCTCCTTTTATTTGATTAGTTGTCAAACAGAAAAAGCCCTGCTATTTTTAGCAGGGCAATGTAACTTGTTTAAAGTTGCATCTTCTTTCATCCGGACTATACCGTCGGTATGGGAATTACACCCATTCAGCCACTTAGGCTCGTGGACTTTAACCACCGGTGGAGAATTTCACTCCGCCCTGAAGACAACTAATTTATCTTATGAATTTATTATAGCATTGTGATTCTTTTTGTCAATAGATTTATTTGATACTGTAAGCATTGAAATCGCCACAATCATCATAATAGGGAATATAGCACCAAAACCAAGTCCGGTCTTTAATGCTTCTCCCGATACTGAATTAGTTGACATCTTTATTGTCATAAAACTAATAAACCAAGGACCTAAAGTGCAACCTGTATCACCTGAAAGAGCAAGAACACTATACATTGAACCTCCGCCTTTTGGGAAATGTCTTGCAGCAAGGCTTAATGTAGCAGGCCACATAATACTTACAGTAATGCCTGTAAATGCACAAGTTAAAAGTGATATTATTTGACTTCTTATGAAACATGTACCGAGATAAGATAAAGCACAAAGTCCAGCAGAAATAGTCAAAGCAGTTTTAAGATTAATTTTCTCACCAACAAAACCGAAAATCATTCTTCCTGACCCCATAAGGATTGCAAATAGACAAGGACCTAAAATGTCACCTGTTATTTTTGATACTTTTAAACCTGCCTCAGCAAAGTATGATGACCATTGTGACATTCCAATTTCAGATGCACCTGAGCAAATCATTATAACAATTAATAGTAAAAATTGTTTTGAGAAAAGCATTTTAAAAAATGGAGTTTTTTCTTCACTTGTTAGATTTGGTTTAATCGGTACGCCAATAAAATTAATTGTGTTAGCAAGTGGAATGACTGACCAGATAATAGGTGTGATATACCAAAGGTCATTACCTAAAAGTTTGATTATAATTGTTGTAAGGAGTACAACTATAACTTGACCCCAACAATAGAAAGAGTGGAGAAGACTCATTTCCGCTGTTTTCTTTTCACCTGGAATAGATTCAACTATAGGACTGATAATAACTTCGGTAATGCCACTGCCAATAGCAGAAAGAATAATTGAAAATACGATACCTGCATAGGCGTTACTTATGATGTTAGGTAAAATACCTAAACAAGCAAGACCTAAAAATGCAACACCTTGTGAAATGACAGCGAGTGGTTTGTACCCAATCTTATCAACAAATTTTATTGATATTGTATCTACAAACAACTGTGTCGCAAAATTAATAGTAATTAGCAGTGAAAGTTTAGAAAGGGTAATGTTAAACTTGTCATTAAAAATCACAAATAATAGGGGAGCAATGTTATTTATGATACCTTGAACAATATATCCTGAATAACAAGCAATTTTTGTACCTGTAAAAGTTCTTTTTTTCATTTATATTCGTGTGATAATTACTTCAATATTTCCACAAATTTTGAATTCACCATAATTTGCAGGAATAAAAAGACTATCTCCTTTTTTTATTTCAATTTCGTCAATTTTACCTATACCGTCCGTTACAAGTACAGAAACGAATGTTTTTTCGTCCGCCTTGGAAACATAAATATTTGAAATGTTTACTTTTTCAACATTAAATAGTTCACATTTTGTGAGTAACTGTTTTGAATAACCGTCGCAAACAACAAGTTCACCTTCGGGGTCAGTTGAGCGTACAGGTGGTGTACAATTTGTAACATCAATGGCTTTGGCAACGTGTAAATCGCGTGGCTTACCGTCAGCACCAAGTCTGCCATAGTCATAAACTCTGTATGTAGTGTTAGAATTCTGCTGAATTTCTGCAAGTAATATTCCCTTACCAATAGCGTGGAGTGTTCCTGCCTCAATAAAGAATAAATCGCCTTTTTTTACTTTAACTTTATTTACAGTTTCAAGGAATGTGTTGTCAGCAATTTTCTCTTTGAATTCTTCACTTGAAATTGTTCTGTTAAATCCATAGATAAGTTCTGCGTCTTCTTCACAGTCAAGAATATACCAACATTCAGTTTTACCATATTCATTTTCAACACGCATTGCATATTCATTGTCAGGGTGAACCTGAACAGATAAATCATCTTTTGCATCAATAAGCTTTATAAGAATAGGGAAATACTCAAACTTCTTACCGTTTTCGCCTAAAATTTCAGGGTTTGATTTTACAACTTCAGACAAAGTTTTACCTGCCAATTCACCATTTTCTATTGTATTTTCTCCGTCTTTGTGGCAAGAAAGCATCCAACCTTCAGCAAGCTTTGAAAGGTCAGACTTAAAACCATATTCATTACGAAGTTTAGTTCCGCCCCAGAGATAGTCTTTAAAAACAGGGTTTAATTTAAGAATATACATATTAACACTCCTTAAACAATTTCAAGATATTTTAACACATATAATCTATCTTTTCAAGAATGTTGAAAGGTTTATGTAGATGACTTCTATTTTTCATTTGGCAAAAAGTGCAAATTGTGAAAATAAAAATGTATTGAATAATTCTCCAATTTATGCTAAACTTAAGATTGCCAAACCAATTGAATATAAAAATAAGGGCAGTTTCTATTTTTTATAGGGATATTATGCTCGTATTTGCATATTTGTATTATGAATTTGATAAAAACGCAAATTCTATCAATACGAATGTGCTTAATTGCCCTTTATATTGAATTGGTTTGGCGACTATCGGGGTTTGCGTTTTTTGTGCGGCTGCTTCGGTGGTCGCACTTTTTGTTTTTGGGGGAGATTTTTATGAGATTTTAAAATTTTTATACTAGTGGATTTTTGGGTAATTTAAATAAAAAAAGTACAATTTCATATTTACTATTGTATTTGTTTCATATATGTAATATAATTGAATTGTGAAATTGTAGTATTTTTCCATAAAGGAGGAAAATTATTATGAAAAAGATAAACCAAGTTTTATCAATTATCCTCGCAATTCTTATGGTGATGTCAACCATTCCTATCACAGCCACTGCTGCTACTGCCACATACTCAGACGTTTGTGGCAAAAACCTTATATGGACTTTGGATGAATCTACCGGTACATTGACCATTTCTGGTACAGGTGATATGTATGACGGTGAATTTAGTTATCCTTCTTGGAATGCTAATTTAGTAGAAAGTGTTATAATATCTGAAGGTGTAACATCAATTGGTGAATTAGCATTTTGTTATAACACAAATATTAAAAATGTATCAATAGCTGATAGTGTAACTGATATTGGTGATGAAGCATTTTATAATTGCACAGGGCTTACTGATATTGTAATTGGTGAGGGTGTAACTAATATTGGTTATCGTTCTTTTTATAACTGTACCGGGCTTACTAATATTGTAATCGGTACTGGTGTAACAAGTATTGGTGAATTTGCATTTCAGAAGTGTTCAAATCTTGAAACTGTAACAATTTATAATGCTGTGGAAGAAATTTGTGAATATGCATTTAATTGGTGCTCAAAATTAACAGATGTTTATTATTTTGGCACTGAATCAGAATGGAATGCTATTAAAAAAGCCACTCTTTTAAGTAAAACTGGTCTTGAAAATGCAACAATTCATTTCCTTGGTGAAGAAACACACGAGTGCTCATATAATGCAGTTGTAACTCCACCAACTTGTACAGAGCAAGGTTATACTACCTACACTTGTATTTGCGGAGACAGTTATATTGATAATTATGTTGATGCAACAGGTCATTCAGACAACGATGACAATGGTCTTTGCGACGATTGTGGTGAAGTTGTAAATAAGTTATCAGGCACTTACGGTGAAAATTTAACTTGGTCTTTTGATGAGATAACAGGCACATTGACAATTTTTGGTGAAGGTGCTATGGACGACGATGTTTATAATTATTATGGACTTCCGTGGAAAGATTTCAAGTATGAAATTGTAAACGTTGTTATAAGTGATGGTGTAACATCAATCGGGTTAGGTGCATTCGAATTATGTATAAACGTTAAAAATATTACAATTCCTGATAGTGTAACAATTATTGGAGAATGGGCTTTTTCTAACTGTGACCACATTACAAAGGTAGTTATTCCCGAAGGTGTTGAAGAAATCGGTGAGGGTGCTTTTAATCATTGCGATTATCTTGATACGGTCGTAATTCCAGGTAATGTGAAAGTGCTCGGTGACCGTGTATTTGGAGATTGCAAAAAGCTTGCAAATGTTACGCTTGGTGAGGGTATCACGAATTTGGGACTTTACACATTTGATGATTGTATAAATCTTACTGATATTGTAATTCCTGAAAGTGTTACAAGCCTTCGTGGCATGAATTTTGCAGGGTGTACAAATCTTAAAAGCATTACAATTCCTGCCACACTCACAGGAATTGGCTATGGAACTTTTGGCGATTGTATCAATCTTCAGGATGTTTATTATAACGGTACAGAAGAAGATTTTTTAGATATTGAAGCCTACGGTAAAAACGCACCATTATTTGCAGCAACCCTCCATTGTGAAAGTTCAAATCATACTCATAATTATGTTAAAGTTGGCGAAGTTGCAAAAACTTGTGAAGTAGATGGTTATACACAATATGCATGTATTTGTGGTCGTTCTTATAAGGGTGATTATGTTGAAGCATTAGGCCACGTCTATGACGATGGCGTTGTAACAAAAAATCCCACTTGTGATGCAACTGGTGTTAAAACGTTTACTTGTTCAGTTTGTGGTGAAGGTAAATATACAGAAGCAATTCCCAAAAAGGGTCACAACTATGATGATGGTGTTGTAACAACAGAACCTACGTGTACAACTAATGGTATTAAAACGTTCACATGTTCAAACTGTGGCGATAAATATACAGAGTCAATTGACAAACTTACAGAACATAATTATGAATTGATTATAAATTTAACACCTAGTGAAACAGAATGTGTTAAGAACTATAAATGCACAGTTTGTGGTGATACTTATACTGAAACTGTAAATGCGTCAGGTCACACAAAGGTTATTGTTTCTGAAATTGCTCCAACAGAAACACAACCCGGTCTTACAGCGGGTGTTTATTGTTCAGCGTGTGATGCAGTGCTTTTAGAACAACAAATCATCCCTGCATTAGGCACAACTGATGATGCTTCAAATATCTCTTCAGGAACATGTGGCACTAAGGCTACTTGGACATTTAATAAAGAAACAGGTGCGTTGACTATTTCAGGCACAGGTGCGATGACAGCATATAAATATAATCAAGCACCTCAGTGGGATTATTTAAAGTCAAAGATTAAATCAATCGTTATAAAAGATGGTATCACAGCAATTGGTGATTATGCATTTAAAGGATATACAAATCTTATGTATGTGTCAATTTCTGACACAGTAACACAAATTGGCGCCAATGCATTTGCTGGATGCTCTTCTCTTGTTCATATAACGCTTTCAGGCAATATTTATTTTATATACGCTTCAGCATTTGAGGGCTGTTCAAAACTTAATAGTGTTACTATTGGCAGCAATTTAATGATTATCAATAACAAAGCGTTTAAAGATTGTAATGCGCTTACTGATGTTTTTTATGTAGGTACAGAAGAACAGTGGAATGCGATTTCTATTGTTGAGACAGGTAATTCTTCAATTGCAAATGCAAAAGTACATTATAACACCACAGAAAAGCAACATTACTATACTGTTTTTGAGCTTGAACCAACTTGTACCGAAGCCGGATATACAAAATTTGTATGTGAGTGTGGAGACGAATATACAGTGAATTATCCTGCTCTTGGTCATAATTTAGTAGAAACTCCGGTAATTCTTCCAACAACTGAAAGTGTTGGATACACAAAAGGTGAAAAATGTACATATTGCAATATGGTAACAGATGAACCAGTAGAAGTTCCAGCAATAAAAGAAGGTGTAATTGCTGGTGATGGTGGCGGAAATATCATTTGGACTTATAATGAAGTAACTGAAACTATGGAGTTTTTTGGTGAATTAGGGTTTGATTACTATGATGCAATTCAAGACACCACCGCTGATTCAGATGAGCGCCCATGGGGAGTTTATGGATGTTCTAGAATACAATATGTTATTGTTCATGAGGGCATTACCGGCATTAACGATGAGACTTTTTATGGTTTCCGTAGCCTTAGATTGATTTCGTTACCTTCAACACTTCAATGGATTTGCTCAGATGCTTTTAGAAATACTGGTAAATTTGCAACTAAATATAATGGCACAGAGGAAGAATGGAAAAAGATTGACGGCTATTATATTAATGATAATATGTATTTCAATGGCAGTGGTGACGTTGTATTTTCAGGTACGCATGGTGATAATCTCACTTGGATATTTGATGAATCTAATAGCACGTTAACTATTTCAGGTAAAGGTGCGATGGAATCCTCTTTGGAATATCCTTGGAGCTTATATGCAGCAAGTATTGAAAATGTTGTAATTAAATCAGGTGTAACGTCAATTGCGTCAAATGCGTTTAAGACCGATGCTGCTACTCCTTATAATATAAAAAATGTTGAAATAGCTGATACTGTAACTAAAATAGGTAATCAGGCTTTTGCAAACTGTGATTATTTAACAAGTGTTACAATTCCTGTAAGCGTAACAACAATTTATTCAACGTCATTCTATAATTGTGATGGTCTTAAAGATGTTTATTATTTAGGAACCGAGAAACAGTGGAATAAGCTTTCAATCGCAGTAGTAGCGGGTGCAGTATTTAACAACGCAACAATTCATTTTATAATATATGAAGGATTCTGCGGTGATAATCTCACCTGGATGTTTGATGGCACAACGTTAATCATTTCAGGTACAGGTGACATGTACGATTTTGACGTTGATTTTGGCGGATTCCCGTTATCTCCATGGGGAGATTTCATCGATGACATTGAATGTGTTATTATAGGTGATGGTGTAACAAGTATTGGCGATAGCGCATTCTTATATTGTAATAATCTTAAATCAGTAAAACTTGGTAGTGGTCTCACAAAAATTGTTGATGATGCATTCTATTGGTGCTCAGCACTTACTGATATCACATTCCCTGAAAGTCTTACAGAAATTGGTAGATACGCTTTCTATCAATGTGAAAACTTGTCAAGTGTTGTTATTCCTTTAAGTGTTCAAAAAATTGATTATGGTGCATTTCAGAGTTGTACTAATTTGAAAGATGTGTATTACGAGGGCACAGAAGAACAATGGAAATCCATTTTAATAGGTAGGTCAAACAGACCACTCCTTAATGCAACAATTCATTATAATTATGGTAAAACATTCACGGGTGTTAAAGGGGACTATTTCTACATTGACGATGTAAGACAAAAAGCATACCAACTTGTAGAATTTGAAGGCGATTTCTACTTCATCAACGATTCTCATAAGATTGCAAAGAATAAAACTCTTTATTTGAGTGATAGATTTGTAAATGGCTTTACTTATGAAGACGGAACACCATTACAACCCGGATATTATACCTTTGATGAAACCGGTAAGATGGTAATTCTCAACGGTCCTGTTGGTGACTATTTCTACGAGAACAACGTAAGATTAAAGGCATATCAGCTTGTAGAATTTGAAGGCGATTTCTACTTCATCAACGATTCTCATAAGATTGCAAAGAATAAAACTCTTTATTTGAGTGATAGATTTGTAAATGGCTTTACTTATGAAGACGGAACACCATTACAGCCCGGATATTATACCTTTGATGAAACCGGTAAGATGGTAATTCTCAACGGTCCTGTTGGTGACTATTTCTACGAGAACAACGTAAGATTAAAGGCATATCAGCTTGTAGAATTTGAAGGCAACTACTACTTTATCAACGACTCACATAAACTTGCTAAAAACAAGAGGCTTTATATGAGTCAGAGATTTGTTGAAGGCACAGACCTTGAAATAGGCTATTACGAATTCGACGAAAACGGCAGAATGATAAAAGAATAATAAAATCACAACAGGGACGAAATTAAATGTTTCGTCCCTGTTTTTTAATAAATTTATCATTGTATAATTTTATATTTATGCTATAATATCTTTATAAAATTATTTGGAGTTTTTAATATGAAAGATAATATAATTTTCTATTTTTCTGACCAACAAAGATATGATACTGCTAATGCAGAAATAATGCCAAACCTGATAGACCTTGCAAAAGATGGCACATTCTTTGAGAATTGCTATACTTGTCAGCCTGTTTGTGGCCCTGCAAGAGCAAGCTTGCAAACCGGTGTTTATCCTACCGAATGTGGTTGTCATATAAATGGAATACCACTTCGTGATGATGCAAAATCACTTGCAGATTATTTTAACGAAAATGGTTATGATACTGCATATATTGGTAAACTTCATCTCGCATCAGGTAAAAATGGTGGGGAAAATATCGCTTGTGAAAAAACTGCAATACCTGAAAATCGTCTTTGGGGCTATAAATATTTTCGCGGTGCAGACGTGCTTGAATTCACATCTCACGGTTATGATGGTTATGTGTTTGACGAAAAAGGTAATAAGATAGATTTTGAGGGTTATCGTGCTGACAGAATAAATGATTTTGCAATAGAATATATTGAAAATCATAACGATGAAAAGCCGTTTTTTATGTTTATTTCACAGCTTGAGCCACACCATCAGAATGACCACGGCAGATTTGAAGGCCCAAAAGAAAAAGTGGATAAATATAAAAATCATCCCATACCTGAAGATTTAACACATTTAAAAGGCAATTACAAAGAACAATATCCCGATTATCTTGCTGCTATTGAGAGCCTTGATGATAATCTTGGCAGGCTCATTGATACGTTAAAGAAAAAAGGGATATATGATAACACAACTATTATATATACATCCGACCACGGTTGCCATTTCAAAACAAGAAATGCAGAATATAAACGCAGTTGTCATGATGCGTCAATTCATATTCCGCTTGTGATAAAAGGCAATGGATTTGAAAAAGGCAAAAGTGAAAATAAAATGGTGAGTCTTATTGATTTGCCACCAACCTTGCTTCATACAGGCTTAATATCTGCACCTGAATACTATCAAGGTGAGGCTTTGCAGACAAAAGTGGACTACGGCTTTGCATTTATTCAGATTAGCGAAAGTCAATGTGGTAGAGCAATAAGAACAAAGGATTATACATATTCAGTTTCTTGTGCAAAATTTTTGTCTTCTCACTCTAATATCTACTTCGAAGATTATTTGTACGATAATGAGAATGATAAAGCGCAAAAGAATAATTTAATTAAATCGAAAGATTATGAAAACATAAAGAATGAATTAAAAACTCTTCTTTTAAATCAAATCGAAAAAATTGAAGGTAAAAGACCCAAAATTTTGCCAAGAATTATAACGAAAAAGAAATAATTGCAAAAAGTGTTGGTTAATTATTCAAAAATAGCGTAAAAACCACGGTTTACACAATAAAAATGAAATATTTTCACCAACTACTTGCAAAAACATAATTATTACTATATAATATATCGAATTTTATTTTGGAGGTCTTTTTATGCTTTATAATCAGATGAGTAAAGAAGAACTTGTTTCACTTAAGGGTGAACTTGAAAAGAAATATGAAGAAGTGAAAAATCTTGGTCTTGCACTTGATATGTCACGTGGTAAGCCAAGCGCAGAACAGTTAGATTTAACTATGGATATGCTTAAAGTTATGACAACTGTTGAAGATTGCAAAGCAGAAAACGGTTTTGATTGCAGAAATTATGGTGTTCTTGATGGTATGCCTGAATGTAAAAAGGTTTTTGCAGATATTCTTGATGTTGATACTAAAAATATTATCATTGGTGGTACATCCAGCCTTAATCTTATGTATGACTATCTTAACCAATGTATGTTTTTAGGTGTTGCAGGTTGTGAGCCTTGGAGCAAACAGGGTAAGGTTAAGTTTATCTGTAATACACCGGGTTATGACAGACACTTTACAATTACAGAATTTTTTGGAATCGAAATGATTTCAGTTGAAATGGATGAGTTTGGTCCTGATGTTGAAAAAATTGCAGAACTTGTTAAAGACCCAATGGTTAAGGGTATGTTCTGTGTTCCTAAATATTCAAATCCAAATGGTGTAACTTATACTGATGAAAGAGTTAAGGCACTTGCTGCATTAAAACCTGCTGCAAAAGATTTCAGAGTTATCTGGGATAATGCTTACATCATTCACGAATTAACAGATACTCCTGACGTTCTTATGAACATTTTTGAAGCTTGCAAAGAATTCGGCACAGAAGATAATTTCGTTGAGTTCACATCAACATCTAAGATTTCTTTCCCAGGTGCAGGTGTTTCTGCTATTGCAGCATCTGACAGTAATATTGCAGAAATCAAAAAGAGACTTAATTTCCAGACAATCAGCTATGATAAACTCAATCAGCTTCGCCATGTGAAATATTTCAAAAATGCAGACGGTGTTAAGGCTCATATGGACAAACACGCTGCAATTATGGCACCTAAATTCAATCTTGTTCTTGATATGCTTGAAAAAGAAATTGCACCACTCGGTATTGGTGAATGGGTAAAGGTTAAGGGTGGCTATTTCATTAGCTATAATACTGTTGGAAGTAGTGCAAAGAGAATTGGTGAACTTTGCAAAGAAGCAGGTCTTGTTCTTACAACAGTTGGCGCAACATATCCTTATGGCGTTGACCCTGAAGATAAGAATATCAGAATTGCGCCTTCATTCCCACCGGTTGAAGATTTAAAAAAGGCAATGGAAGTATTCTGCCTTTGTGCAAAACTTGCTGCAGTTGAAGCATTAGTATAAAAAGGAGATTTACCATGTCGAAGGTTACGGAAAAAGAAAATATTTTTGTTTCTGCCGTGATTGTTTCGGCAGGTAATTCAACCCGAATGGGTGGCATCAACAAACAATTTCTCGAAATAAAAGGAATGCCGGTTGTTGCTCGTACTATATCTGTTTTTGAAAAATCAGAACTCATTGATGAAATCGTTGTTGTTACAAGAGAAAGTGATATTGAAGATATTAAATCTCTTGCAAATCAATATGGTTTTAAAAAGGTAACAAAGGTTGTTAAAGGTGGCGAAACAAGACAATTAAGCGTATATAATGGTGTTGTTGCAGCAAGTCATAATGCTGATATTATTGCTATTCACGATGGTGCAAGACCGCTTGTTTCTGACCGAGTAATTGCCAAAACTGTAAAAGCTGCTTCTAAGTTCGGTGCTGCTGCAACAGGTGTAAAGGTTAAAGACACTGTTAAGGTTGTTGATTATAATGATAACATTGTTGATACACCCGACAGAACATATATGAGATTTATTCAGACACCGCAGGTGTTTAATAAAAAAATGTATCTTGACGCTGTGAATTCAGTAAAAAACAGTAAAGATTTTACTGATGACTGTAAGCTTTTAGAGGCTTATGGTAAAACTGTAAAATTCATTGATGGCGATTATGAAAACATAAAAATCACCACACCCGAAGATGTTGAATTAGCAGAAAGCTATCTTAAAAGAAGAGGGGAATAATAATGTTAAGAATTGGTCACGGTTATGATGTGCATCGTCTTGTTGAGGGCAGAAAGCTCATTCTTGGCGGTGTTGAAATTGACAATAATGGCATTGGCCTTTTAGGACATTCAGATGCAGATGTGCTTTTACACGCGATTTCTGATTCTCTTCTTGGCGCTTGTGCATTGGGTGACATAGGTAAACATTTTCCTGATACTGATGCAAATTTTAAAGATGCAGATAGTCTTGAGCTTTTGAAAAGAGTTGTTGAGCTTATTAAACTCAAAGGTTTTAAAGTGAATAATATTGATGCAACAGTGTTGGCACAAGCACCTAAACTTGCACCATTTATTGATGAGATGAGAAATAATATTGCTGTAGCTCTCGGTGTTAGCGTTGACTATGTTTCTGTTAAGGCAACAACCGAAGAAAAGCTTGGTTTCACAGGTGCAAAAGAAGGCATTGCAGCACATTGTGTATGCCTTGTAGAAGAAAAAAAGATTAAATTTATATAATTTTAAAAGGTCCATCAATGGTGGACCTTTTGTCATTTTTAAATTTTTTTCATAGAATAATCTGAGGTGTTTTTATGAAAAGAGTAAAAATTAGATTTTCTTCTGTGACTCACGCCTTAAGTGCAAAAGAAATTATCAGCAAAAATGGAGGACGAGTTACAATGGGTAAAAATACAAACTATGGCAAAAATGAAGGTTGTGGATATTATCTTATAATTATTGGAGATGTTGAAAAATATACGAATTTGATTAAATTTAATAAAATTAAGGTAGTCGGAATTGATTATTTATGATATATCTCGACAATAGTGCGACAAGCTTTCCAAAACCTAAATGTGTAATCGATGCAGTCAATGAAGCAATGTTGAAATATGGTAATTATGGCAGAGGTAGTTACGAGATGGCACTTAAAACAACAGAAAAAATCTACGAGTGTAGAAAAAAAGTTGCTGAATTTTTTAATTCTCCGTCAACTGATGGTGTTGTTTTCACAAGTAATTGCACAATGTCAATTAATATGGCAATAAAAGGCCTTATTGAAAAGGGATGTCATTTTATAATTTCTGATTTAGAGCATAATGCAGTAGTAAGACCATTAGAAACCTTAAAACAAAAGGGAATATGTGATTATAGTATTGCCAATGTTGAACCTTGTGTTTATAAAACAGTCCAAAATTTTGAAAGAGAAATAAAGAATAATACTGTCGCAATTATCTGTACTGGAGCGTCCAATGTTTTTGGCATAATCCCACCATATTCTTTAATTGGTGATTTAGCACATAGATATAGAATTAAATTTATACTTGACGCTGCACAAATTGCAGGTGTTAGAAAAATCAATATGATTAATGATAATATAGATATATTATGTTGTGCAGGTCATAAAGGTTTATATGGTCCGACAGGAATTGGATTGTTAGTATTTAATGATGATGTTGTTGTATTAAATACAATTATTGAGGGAGGAACAGGTAGCATATCTTCTAGCTATTTACAACCCGATTTTCTACCGGATAAATTAGAAAGTGGTACACCAAATATTGTGGGTATTATTGGTTTATCATCAGCGATTGATTTTATTAATAAAATTGGTGTTGATAATATATTCAAGCATGAGAAAACACTTATAAAATACCTTTACAAAAATATTTCAAAAAATAGAAATATAAATGTTTATACTAATCATTTAGATGTTAATAAACCGCTTGTTCCGATTTTATCTTTGAATATCAAAGATTATGATAGTAATAAGGTTTCAGAATTATTGGGAGATGATGGAATTTGTGTAAGAGCGGGATATCACTGTGCACCATTGGCACATAAAAAATTTAAAACAGAGAATTTAGGTGTAATTCGTATTTCTCCGTCCATTTTTACTAAAAAAAATCAAATAGATTTTACAATTAATTCATTATTTAAAATTGCAAAATGAAATTACTTGTGATACAATATATTGTGAATATGTATATCCGTGGAGGTTTGTCTTTTTATAAAACGGATATTTGCAATATATTGTATTTTTTATAAAGTGAGTGAGAGAAAATATGTTTGAAAATTTTAGTGAATATTTTGAACAAATAAAGAGAGCGATTATCTCTTTTAATACCATAGGGGACTTGTTAGATGTTCTTTTAGTTGCGTTTGTTATATACAACGGTGTTAAATTGATTCGTGAAACAAGAGCTATTCAATTAGCAAAAGGTGTTATTTTGCTTGGTGTTGTTTATTTCTTTGTTTCATTGTTTAATATGGAAACTAGTAAATACATATTAAGCCTCGTTTTTGGTAATTTGTTAATTATTCTTGTTATTATTTTTTCTCCCGAAATTAGACATGCTCTTGAAAGCGTGGGAAGAAGTTCTGTTTCAAATATTAATTTGCTTAACTTCAAAAAACGTGATGAACAAGAACAAGAAGAATTCATCAAATCATCAATTAATGCGGTTTGTAAAGCATGCGGTGAAATGAGCGATAAAAATATAGGTGCACTTATTGTTTTTGAAAAAGAAACAAAATTGGGTGAAATTGCAAAAACAGGCACAAATATTGATGCTGTTGTTACAACGGAGATGATATCTAATATTTTCTTCCCAAAAGCTCCTATGCATGATGGTGCTGTAATTATTAAAGATGGAAGAGTTTCGTGTGCCGGTTGTATTCTCCCATTGACAAGTCGTGGAATTAGCAGTGACCTTGGCACAAGACATCGTGCAGCTATTGGCATGAGTGAGTCAAGTGATGCAATTGTTGTTATTGTTTCTGAGGAAACAGGTGCAATTTCTTTTGCAAAACGTGGTGTTCTTAAAAGAAATGTTTCCGTAGGTGATTTGCGAGAGGTCCTTTCAAAGGAATTTATTAAACCTGTTAATAAGGAAAATAAGATAATTAAGAGAAAAAACAGAGGTAATAAGGATGAATAAGAATAATAAGAAAAACACAAAATGGACATTATCCTCATTATTAAATAATAACAGATTTCTCCTGATTATCTCACTTGTTATTTCTTTTGTTTTATGGATTTGGGTTGCTATTGAGCAAAGCCCAGAGGTACAAAGAGTAATTAATAATGTACCTGTTTCAATAAAATACGAAGATAGTGTGCCAGAAAAATTAGGTTTGCAGATTTTTGGTAAGTCAGACTACACTATTGATATAACTGTAACAGGCAAAAAGTACATAGTTTCATCTTTGAAACCTGAGGATTTTTCTGTAATTGCAAATACCAACAATGCAGATAGTAGTGGTAAAAAGAATTTAAAAATAACTGTTAAGGCTAAAGAAGAAAATTCTGATTTCTACATTACATCCTATTCGGATAGTGAAATTGAAGTGTTTTTTGATAGATACAAGGAAGTTGAAATTCCTATAAATGTAGATATTGAAACTAAGTTAGAAAATATAGTGCCTGAAAATCATAAAATTGGTGAAGCAGTTTCTTCAGTTAATACTTTAATTGTGAGTGGACCTGCCTCCATTATCAACCAGATTGATTCTATCAATGCTAATATTGCCGTTGATGATGTTTTAACACAAACCACTACTAAACAGGCAGCAATTGTTGCCTTGTCTAAGGAAAATACTGTTGTTGATACATCAATGATTGATTTTAGTGATAATAATGTAACGGTAACATTACCTGTTTTAAAAATTGTTACCTTACCAACAGTTGTTGAGTTTAAGAATATTCCGTCATATTATGCAAATCACACAATTTCATACAGTGTATATCCTTCATCTGTAACTGCAGCTGTTCCGGTTGATTTGGTTGATTCAACGAAAGCGTATGTTGTAGATACAATCGATTTTTCAGATATTTATAATAAGAAAAATACATATAATGTAAATTCGAATGAATCACAATCTGTTGAATTTTTAGATGACAATGTTTCGCGTTTTTCTGTAACTGTTGATGCATCCTTCATGTCATCAAAAACAATAACTATTCCAAAAGAGAATATCAGTATTAAAAATAACAATAATGCATTTAATGTGGATTTGGATATTGATTCAGGAAAAACTGTAACAATAGTTGGAACAGCTGAAGTGCTTGACATTGTGATTGGTAGTGATTTCTATATTATTGTAGATACATCTGAATCAATAATTGACAGCAATACAAAGGTTTTAAATGGAAAGGTGACCTCTCCTGCAAATAAACAGTGTTGGGCTGTTGGTGATTGTGATATAAAAGTTTCCGTAAAATAACTAACATTTAAGGAGTGACAGATTATGAAAAGAATTTTGATTTCAGTTGTCTTTGTAATTATTTGTCTGTCGCTTGCTGTTGCTTTTTTTAATATTTCTTCTTTTGAAAGCTTATTGCGACCACCAAGATTAAGTGGTGACAATAGTTTGTTACAACATGCTTTTGAAAAAACGGTTTCTAATAGTGATGGGATTATAATGAAAAATCCCCTTGCAGGTGAACATACATCAACATATCTTTTCTTTGACATTAATAATGATGGTCAGGAAGAAGCATTTGTCTTTTATTCAGACTTATCTGAAGATAATTTAGCGTGTGTAAGTATATTTAAAAAAGTTAAAAACAATTGGTCATTTGTCTCTAAAATAAAAAGTAGAAGTGATGAAATCTACGAAGTAAACTTCGCAGACATTAATGGTGATGAGAACTACGAAATTCTGTTGAGTAGCAAAAATACCGATGATATTCAACTTGTCAGTAATTCTGATTTCACTTCATTCGGTAATAAACTTCTTTCTGTTTATAGTTTTGGTGATGCATCAACGACCTTATTAAAAACTGAAATTTATTCAAGTTTAAATATTTGTGATTTAAACAATGATAATGCTGATGATTTATTTTTACTTAATATAAATCTTTCCGACCTTGAGAAGAAGACTACGGGCAGAATTTTAAGTTTTAGAGAGGATTATTCTGTTCAGCAAGACATTAGTGTTTTATTGACGGGTATGTTGGATGTTTATAATATGGTTACAGACACTTATGTTAGTAATGATGTTATACATACTCGACTTTATATTGATGGTGCAATTAGTGAACGTGGAGTTATTACTGAGGTTTTAGATGTTTCTCATGATGATTTCCAGGTTACTCTTCCTCTATATGAAAATAATCAGTCTAGCCAACCTACCACGCTAAGAGATGCTAAAAGCATTTCAAGAGATTTTGATGGTGATAACATAATTGAAATACCAACCTTTGAAATATTTCCATATGCCGAAAATATTTTAAAAGGCTCAAGTGACAGAAATTCGTTCAATATAACTGTATGGAATGAACTGGATGGAAAAAATATTCTTACTGATAAAAAGTGTGTCCAAAATAGTTCTTATAAGTATTTTCTTATAATTGATGATGCTTGGTTAAATGAAATATCATTTATATATGATTCAAATAATCAGACAATGACTTTTTACTACATTGATTCAAATGGAACTTTTGATAAAGAGATTTTTTCTATTCGAACATTTTCTTCACCTGAATGGTCGAAAAGTGATTCTGGATATTCACAAATAAAAGAAACTTCTTCATATGTTTATGCAGTAAAATATAATAATGAAGATGAAGAAACAAAGTTTGAAGATTACATTGAACAGAGTTTTCACGTTTATAGTTAGGGGACAAAAACATGAAATATGTACTTATAGCTGAAGATGAATCATCAATCAGGGATTTTGTTGTAATAAATCTTAAACGAAATGGATATGAAGTTATAGAGGCAACAAATGGCGAAGAAGCGATAAAAAGATTTGATGAAAATATCGATAAAATAGATATTGTTATTCTAGACATTATGATGCCGTATGTTGATGGATTGGAAGTTTGTAAATATATACGAGAAAAAAGTAAGCGTATTGGCATTATTATGTTGACAGCACGAACACAGGAAATGGACAAAGTTACAGGTTTAATGGTTGGTGCTGATGATTATGTTACAAAACCATTTTCTCCGTCCGAGCTTATGGCGAGAATTGATGCGGTATATCGTCGAGTTTCATTAACTACAGAAAATGATATAGAAAAGAGTAATAGCAATATTCTTTCTTTAAATGAATTTGTATTAGATTTAAGAAGTCACACATTAACAAAAAATGGCGTAAATATTGATTTAACACAAATGGAGTTTCAAATTATTGAGTACTTTTTCACCAACCCTAATGTAGCACTTGATAGAAATGATATTCTTAAATTTGTTTGGGGCGATTCATATTATGGTGATGAAAAAGTAGTTGACGTTAACATCCATCGTTTAAGAAATAAGGTTGAGGATGAGCCATCTCAACCTAAGCACTTAATAACTGTTTGGGGTATGGGCTATAAATGGGTTATATAAATTGATTTGGTAGGTGACATTGTACAATGAAAAACAGCATAGTAAAACGTTGGGCAATGTCCGTTTTAGCAAGTACGATTTCTGTAATATTACTTGTCGGTGTTTTAGTTGGCATTATGCTAAAAAAGCAGTATTATGAATCTGTCAGTATGACTCTTAATTCTCGTGCAACATCTCTCGTTATGTCTTATTTTAACTCATCTACTCCGATAGATAGTGATAACTTTAACATAATGGCAAAACGTTTTGTTGACAATTTTACAGATAAAAATGTAATGGAAGTTTGGGTTATAGACAAAAATGGCACTGTTGTTGTATCATCTACGGGGTTTTCTGTTGAAAATGAAGTATTTCCGGATTTCGATTATGCTAAATCATCTTCAACTGGTAAGGCCGAATGGATTGGGAAAATGCAAAATGGCGAAAAGGTTATGGCGTTGTCTTATATTATCCCGGATGGTGAACAATCAATTTCTGGTGCAATAAGATATATAATTTCTCTTGATGATATTGACAGACAAATACTTATAATATGGTCAATTATTGCATTTATCATTATTTTAATAGTTATCATTGTTGTAACATCCGGAATGTTTTTTATCAATTCAATCATAAACCCTGTTAGAAAAATTAATGATACTGCATCAAAAATTGCAAAAGGTGATTTTAATGTTTCTATCGAGAAACATAAATATGATGATGAGATTGGGCAACTATGTGAAACTATAAATAATATGGCATTTGAGATTGGTGAAGCCGAAAGAATAAAAAATGAATTCATTTCAACGGTTTCACATGAATTAAGAACTCCGCTAACTGCTATAAAGGGTTGGGGTGAGACTATTAAAGAAACACAAAATGATGAAGTTCTTTTAAATAAGGGACTTGATGTTATTGTCAATGAATCTGAGCGCTTGACAGATATGGTTGAAGATTTGTTGGATTTCTCGCGAATGGAAAGCGGAAAATTATCATTAAAAACATCTCAGATTGACGTTGTTAAAGAGTTATCGGAAGTTCTTGAGGTTTTTGTGAGTCGTTCTGAAAGAGAAGGCATTCTTCTACAAACCTTCATTCCTAAAAGCAGTATAATAATATATGGAGATAAGAACAGATTAAAACAATCGTTTGTTAATATTATTGACAATAGTTTTAAATACAATAAAAAAGGTGGAACGGTTAAAGTTTCTCTAAATGTCGATAATAAATACGTTAAAGTTGTAATATCTGACGATGGATGCGGTATATCAAAAAATGACCTTCCTAAAGTTAGGGAAAAATTTTACAAAGCAAATAATAGTGTTCGTGGTAGTGGCATTGGTCTTGCTGTCACGGATGAGATAATAAAGCTGCATAATGGTAATATGCAAATTGAAAGCGAACTTGGTAAGGGAACGACCGTAATGATTTACTTACCAAGAAGAAAATAAGGAGTAAATTAACTTGAATAATAAAAAACATAAGACATCAATTGGTGGACAGGCTTTAATTGAAGGTATAATGATGAGAGGACCAAAAGGTTCTGCTATGTCTGTTCGTCTTCCTGACGGAACCATAGATACAGAAATTGAAGATTTTTCACCTATTGCAAAAAAACATAAAGTGTTAGGGTTGCCACTTATTCGTGGTGTAGTAGGCTTTGCGGAATCAATGATAACAGGATACAAATATCTTATGAAATCAGCTGATAAGGCATTGACAGAGGAAGAAAAAGAAGAGGATATGTCAAAAATTGACAAATGGCTTTCAGAACATTTAAGTGAGAAGATGACAACTGTTATTACTTCAATAGCATCTGTTATTGGTGTAGTTTTTGCTATGTTAATCTTTCTTTATGTTCCAATAGAAGTAGTCGATTTATTTGACAACTATGTTTTGACTACTGTTGATTTTTCAAAGTATCATTCATTGTTTGAAGGAATTTTGAGAATTATTATTTTCATTTTATATATAGTTGCCGTATCAAGGATGTCAATGATTAGAAGGGTGTTTATGTATCATGGTGCCGAGCATAAAACAATTTTCTGTTATGAGAATGGATTGGAATTAACTGTAGAAAATGTTAAAAATATGTCTCGTTTACATCCAAGATGCGGTACGGCATTTATGTTTGTAATGTTGTTTTTGAGTATGATTATTTCTTTTTCATTAGTACTCATTTTTCCTGCATTAGCATCAATTAATAAATTTCTTTGGATGATAATCAAGATTGCTATTTTACCAATAATAATGGGTATCGGATATGAATTTATTAAGTTCGCAGGTAAACACGATAACTTTATCGTTAAGATTCTTTCATATCCTGGTCTTTTAATGCAGAAAATTACAACGGTTGAGCCGACTGACGATATTATTGAGGTTGCTATTGAAGCAATGAAAGCGGTTATAACTGATAATCCAGAGGATGATATGATTAAATGACAATAAAAGAAATGTTTACATATTGCAGCAATCAACTGTCTTTTGGTGATTGCGGTAATTTTGAAGCTCAATGTATTTTTGAAGATATTCTCAAAATAAAAAAAGAAAAGATACATTGCGATGATTCTATTGCGTCATGTGAAGATGTTCAGATTATTGAAAATATTATAAAAAGAAGAAAAATGGGAGAACCACTACAGTATATTTTAGGAAAATGGGATTTTTATGACTTGACTTTTTTAGTTGGTAAAGGTGTTTTAATCCCTAGACCTGAAACAGAATTTCTTGTTGATATCGCATTAGATTATTTAAAACAAAAAGATGGAGCAATTATTTACGATTTATGTGCGGGAACTGGCTGTATCGGACTCACTATTGCACACCATTTACCACAAGTAACAGTTTATTTATTAGAGAAAGAAGATGCAGCATTTAATTATTTAAAGAAGAATGCCGAGTATCTTAAACTTAATAATGTTCAACTTTTAAAAGATGATTTATTTACAATTGATTTAAGTAATTTACCTTTAGCAGATATAATTATTTCTAATCCACCATATATTCCTACTTTCGAAATATCTGATTTACAAAAAGAAGTTTTGTCCGAACCCATTTCGGCATTGGATGGTGGAGATGATGGCTTAAATTTTTATAGATGTCTTGCATCAAGGTGGGTTAGTAAAGTAAGAACTGATGGTATAATGGCATTTGAATGTGGAGACGGTCAAAGTCAAGATATTGTTAATATTTTTGATGGAATATATAAAGAGAAAAATATAACTTTTGATTTCAACAATATTGACAGAATTGTAACATTTAGAATATAATAATAATTTAGAGAAAGTAGTGTGAATCTATGATTTTAGATTTAATTAGAGGTGGAGATTTTTTCCAGTTAATTATTACTTTTCTTTCACGAATTTTTGTTGTTATGTGCACAATGCCTGTTCATGAGTATGCACACGCATTGATTGCCACTAAACTTGGTGATAATACGCCAAAATATAATGGTAGATTAACGTTAAATCCATTGGCTCATATTTCGCCTATGGGTGCTATTATGATTTTTCTTTGTGGATTTGGATATGCAAAGCCTGTTAATGTTAATCCGCGTAATTTTAAAGACCCTAAAAAAGGAATGGCACTTACAGCTATTGCAGGACCAATATCTAATTTGATTATGGGTTTTATTGCTATTTTTATTTCTACAATATTTGCAGTAATATATAACAATAATCCGACAACACTTTTTCTTGCAATATACTATTTTATGTATTTTGCAGGCGTAGTTAATGTTAATCTTGCCGTTTTTAATCTTTTACCGATACCACCATTGGATGGGTCAAGAATTTTACAGCTTCTTATTCCCGCAAAGTATTATTTTATATTTATGCAATATGAAAGATATGTTGTACTTATTGTTTTTATACTGATTTTAAGTGGGGTTCTTTCAAGACCTATTTCGATTATTTCAAATATTATCATTGGTTTATTTACTAACATTTCAAGAGTACCATTTATTTTAATTTAAGGATATTTATGGAAAAGATTTCTTACAAATTGGATGTTTTTGAGGGTCCAATGGACTTGCTCTTACATCTTATATCAAAACATAAATTGAATATTAATGATATTCCAATTGTTACATTAGTTGAGCAGTATGTTGAATATGTTCGTCAAATGCAAGAGGAAGATATGTATGTAGCCTCTGAATTCCTTGAGATGGCTGCAAGATTGGTTTATTTAAAATCTGTTTCACTTCTTCCTGTTTATACTGAAGCAGAAGAACTTAAACAAGAACTTCAAGGCGAATTAATTGAATATCGTGATATGAAATTAATAGCTGAAAAACTTGCGGAAAATACAGATGGTTTCTCTACATTTATTAGAAATGCTGAAAAAATTGAGGTTGACCAAACATATAAGAGGTTTCATGAGCCACAGGAGCTTTTTTCTGCTTATGTATCTGCAACGGGAAAGAAAATGAGGTTGTTACCACCACCAATTGAGGCTTTTCGTGAAATTGTTGTTAAAAAGGTTGTTTCTGTAAGTTCAAAGATTTCTAAAATTTTCAAGAAATTGGCATTGAAAGGGAAGAAAACAAAGTGGAAAACTCTTTTTGATGATGCTGAATCTCGTTCTGATATAGTTGCAACATTTTTAGCAGTTCTTGAATTGACAAAGTCAAAAAAAGTTATAGTTACCGGTGATGGTGACGAGACGCAAGTTGAATTAATAAATTCTGATTTTACAGATGTTAGTGAGGAGTGGAATTGATGAAGGCAAGTAAATTACAAGCTGCCATTGAAGCAATACTTTTTGCGTCAGGTGAGCCTATTGAACTTGAAAGAATCGCAGAAGCTCTTGAAATTGAACCGGATGTATGTGAACAGATAATTTTAAATTTATCTGCCAAATTGGATGAAAGAAATAGTGGCATTTGTGTTCTTAAACTTGACAATATGTATCAGCTTTCCTCTCGTACAGAATATGCTGAAATTATAAGGGATGTTTTAGAGTTGAGAAAAAACACTCCATTATCATCAGCCGCATTTGAAGTTTTAGCTGTTATTGCTTATAATCAACCTGTGACGAAGTCTTTTATTGAACAGGTGCGTGGAGTGGATTGTAGTGGTGTAATTTCAACACTATGTCAAAAGAAACTTATTGAAGAAAAGGGAAGACTTGACCTTCCCGGAAGACCACTTGTTTACGGTACAACTCCAGATTTTCTACGTTGTTTTTCACTCTCATCACTTGATGATTTACCTGAACTTCCTGAGAAGGAAGAAATAATAAACGAGAATAATGAAAATGATAACATTTTAAACACTGTTGTAATAGATGATTAAATCAATCTATGTTATCTTATTTAAGGAGGTGTTACATTGACCGGATTATATATTTGTATTGGTATAATCGCTTTTTTTGTGTTGATTCTTAGTGTTAGAATTACAATCAATGCTGAATATTTTGATGAATTCAAATTAAATATATCATGGTTGTTTATTAAAATTCCAATTTTGCCTGCTAAAAAAAGTGATAAACCTAAAAAGGAGAAAGTAAAAAAAGAAAAAAATCCAAAGGAAGAAAAAAAAGATTCCTTATCTGAGTCAGAAGAAGCACCTACTGAAAAAAAAGAAAATATTTTTGTTAAATTCTATAATAACCAAGGATTTGACGGAGTAGTGCAGTTGATTAATAATGCTACTTACTCACTTGGTAAGATGTTTAGTTCTTTTAAAAAACACATTGTAATTCGTGAGTTGTATCTATTTATGACAATTACAGGTTGTTGTGATGCTGCAGAAACTGCATTGGAATATGGAAGAATGTGTAAAAAGGTATTTCCGGCATTATCATATATCTGTTCTCAACTACCAGTAAAGAAATATGATTGTGAGATAGAACCAGATTTTATTGGACTAAAAAACAGTGCTGAATTTGCTGTCTCTATACATATTAGACCGATTTTCTTTTTAAATGCTATTATTGTTTTAGTATTTAGACTTATATTTAAAGTTGTATTAAAATTCCTTTTAGGAATTAAAAATAAATCAAATATAAATACTAATAAAAACGAAGGTGGTGCAAATGATGAAAGACAAATCATCAGCAGCAGGAATTCTTGAATCAACAATAGAAAAAGTTAAGGACTTAGTTAATGTAAGCACAATTATTGGCGAACCAATGAAGGTTGAAGGTGGAGTAACTATTATTCCAGTATCAAAAGTTACTTATGGTTTTGCTTCAGGTGGTTCTGATTTCCCATCAAAAAATAATAAAGACATTTTTGGTGGCGGTGGTGGTGCCGGTGTTACAATTCTTCCTGTAGCATTTTTAATCATTGATGCTTATGGTAATGTTGATATTAAACATATTACAGCATTTGATAATGTTGCAGAAAGAGCAGTTAACCTTGTTCCTGAAATGTTTGATAAGGTTACAAACGTAATTAATAAAACTAAGATGGAAAAAGCATTTAATACTGCAGTAAACACTGTTAATGACGAGGTTGTTCCTGTTTCTGCAGAAGAAAACGAATAATTCAATTTAAAAAAATCAACGTTGAGAGTGTATTTCTCTCGACGATGATTTTGTGTGTAATTTATAGGTGAAGTAATGGCTGATAATACAATTAGACTTCAAAAATATTTATCTGAATGTGGAGTTGCATCCAGAAGAAAAGCAGAAGAAATGATTGCGGCAGGTAAGGTGAAGGTTAATGGACGACCTGCTACAATCGGTGATAAGATTAATCCAAAACAGGATACGATTGTTGTTGCTGGCAAGAAAATAAAAAAGACCAGCAAGAAAAACACATATATTATGCTCCATAAACCACGTGGGTTCATAACAACACTTAGTGATGAAATGGGAAGAAAATGTGTTGCGCAATTAATTGAAGATGTTGGTACGAGAGTATATCCGGTTGGTAGACTTGACCGAGATTCTGAGGGTTTATTGTTGCTTACTGATGATGGTGAGTTTGCAAATGCTATGACTCACCCAACAAAGCATGTTCCAAAAACTTATCGTGTTACTATAAGACCTTCTATTACTGAAGAACAAATTACCGCCTTAACAACGGGTATTGAAATAGATGGTAGAATGACAATGCCATCTGAAGTGCGTGTTATTGAGAAAAAAGAAGGTAGAGTTGTTTTGGAAATAATCATTTATGAAGGTCGTAATAGACAGATTCGTAAAATGTGTGATGCCTTAGGACTTGAAGTTGCAAGATTAAAACGTACTCAGATTGGCTCAGTAAAGCTTGGTATGCTTAAACAAGGCGACTGGCGTAACCTTACTGATGAAGAGGTACACAAGCTAACTGTTGCAGCATCAACGAAGGAAAGAATATAAAAAATGATTTTTTATAAACCAATTGAAAATATAGATGAAATAAAAATGATGTTTCCACAAGCTACATTTAAATATGAAGTTCAATATGGTGTGTATGTTGGAATTGACGAAGACGGTAATCAACTTGGCTCTTGTCTTATGTCTATGTTTGGTTACAAGTGTTATATTGAAATAATTGAGTGCGATTACTCTGATAAACTTCTCGTGGAAGGTTTTTTACGTTCAGCCTTAAATTTTTGTGCAAACAGAAATGCATATATGGCATATTGTAATTTGGAAGAAATATCAGATGTTTTATTGCATCTTGGATTTGAAAATAACGATTGTGTTTATAGTGGTGATATTCCAAGTTTGTTAAAAGGTAGCTGCTGTAAATAATTCGTTTGGAGTGATATAATGATTAAAAGTATGACAGGTTACGGTAGGGCACAGGCCGTAGTTGAAACAATGAGCATTACAGTTGAAATAAAAAGTGTTAATCACAGATATTTTGAATTCAATTCTCGTGTACCAAGAAGTTACGGATTTCTTGAGGAGAAGTTAAAAGCTTATGTTGGTTCACGAGTTTCACGTGGTAAGGTTGAATGCTATGTTTCTGTTGAAAATCTTGAAGATGATGAAGTAGAAATTTTAGTTAATCATTCTTTAGCTGAATCATATTTAAATGCTTTAAATGAACTTGCCGAAAGAAATCAGCTTAATCTACGTGATGATTTAGCTATGTCATCCCTTGCAAGATATAACGATATATTCACAGTACATAAAAAAGAAGCCGATGAAGATAAGATTTGGAGTGCAGTTAAAGAAGTTGTTAGTTCTGCTGTTGATAAATTTATTTTCATGCGTGAGACAGAAGGTAAAAAGTTAAAGGATGATGTTCTTTCAAGAGCTAACTTAATACTTGACAAAGTATCTGAGATTGAAAAACGTTCACCCGAGACAGTTAAGGAATATAACGACAAGTTATTAGCTAGAATCAATGATTTCTTATCCGATATTCAAGTGGATGAACAGAGATTACTTACAGAATGTGCAATATTTGCAGATAAGGTAGCCGTAGCAGAAGAAACAGTAAGACTCAGAAGTCATATTGACCAGTTAAGACAGTTTCTTGATAGTGACGATGCTGTTGGCCGAAAGACAGATTTCCTTGTACAGGAAATGAATCGTGAGGCAAATACAATAGGTTCAAAAGCACAGGATGTAACAATAGCAAGAAATGTTATTGATATTAAAGCAGAAATAGAAAAAATTAGAGAACAAATTCAGAATATTGAATGAGGTATATTAATGAAATTAATCAATGTTGGGTTTGGAAATGCAGTTAATGCAGATAGAGTTATTGCTATTGTTTCTACAGATTCTGCACCAATCAAAAGAATTATTTCAGAAGCAAAAGAGAAACATATGTTAATCGATGCAACACAAGGCAGAAAAACACAAGCTGTGGTTATTATGGATAGTGACCATATTGTATCTACATACCTTAAAGCTGAAACAATTTTGAATAGATTTGAAAACATTGATGAAACAGAGGGGTCAGGTTATGGGGCATAAAGAAGGTATGCTTATTCTTTTTTCAGGACCATCAGGAGTTGGCAAAGATACTGTTCTTGATATTGTTTTGAATAAAGATAAAAGCTTGCAGAAATCTATTTCGTTAACTACAAGAAGTATAAGAGAAAATGAAGTAGATGGAAAAGATTATTATTTTATTTCACAGGATGAATTTCAAGATATGATTGCCAAAGGACAAGTCCTTGAGTTTGCTAAATATGGTTCAAATTTTTATGGCACACCAAAGGCTCCTATTGATAAATGGCTCAGTGAAGGTAAAACAGTTATTTTAAAAATTGAAGTTCAAGGTGCTTCAAAAATTAAAGAATTATATCCGGATTCTGTTGCTATTTTTGTTTTACCACCTTCTATGAAAGAGTTGGAGTCTCGACTTCGTTCAAGAGGTACAGAAAATGAAGATGATGTCATCAAAAGATTGGATATCGCTCGTGAGGAAGTAAAACGTAGCAAGGATTATGATTTTATTGTAATTAATGATGATTTAGAAAGTGCTTCTAATAACGTTTTATCGATTGTTAAGGCGCTTGATTTTTCATATAAAAGAATGAACAATTATGTAAGTGAGGTAATAAATAATGTTTAATCCAGATTTAAGAAATGTACTTGCAAATAATACAAGCCGTTATTCACTTGTAACAGCTATTGCAAAAAGAGCGAGAGAAATTTCATCAGAAGCACAAGAAAATGGTGAAATACTCAACGAGAAACCAGTTAGTATTGCATTAGATGAAATTATCAACGGCAAATATGAAGTGGTGGAATCAGAAGAACTTAAAAATTTCTAATTAAAACTTAATAAAATAAATGAGAGGGGGCAGAGTATGAGCAATTTAACTGTTGTAAAAGTAGCTGTTGAAAATACAGCATATTCTTTTGACATGTTATTTGAGTATTCTGTGCCCGATTTTTTATATGACGATGTTGTTCCTGGAAAAAGAGTGCTTGTTCCATTTGGTAATGCATCAAAGAAACGTGTTGGTATTGTTTTTAGTAAAGAATTATGTTGTGATACAGCAAAAAAACTTAAAAAAGTTGATTCAGTTATCGATATAAAACCATTATTAACAAGAGAAATGCTTAAAACATCAAATTTCATACACGATATGTGTTTCTGTACATATTTTGATGCTTGTAAGCTTTTTTTGCCACACGGATTACTTTTATCAGTTAATGTTCTATATGCAATTAATCCTGATTATGAAGGTATTCTTGATGAGTTTGAGTTATTGGTATGCGAATATTTGCAAAATAAAAAAAGTTTTACAAAAGGCGAATTAATTGTATCTGCGTGCGGTTTAAAAAACATTAGTTTTCTCGACAAAATGTTTGACAAGGGCATTCTTTTAAAGAATGTTGATGCACAACGTAAAATGAACGATGCAACCATAAAAATGGTTGAGCTCCTTGTACAAAATGATAGTTCTGAAGTTGATAAACTGACAAAAAAACAAAAGGAAGTTGTAAATATTCTTTCAGATGTAGGTATCGTGTCAGTTAAAGAACTTTGCTATTTTACTGGGTATTCATCCGCAGTAATTTCAGCTCTTGAAAACAAAAATATAATAAGGACCTTTGATGATGAAATTTTTCGTAAACCTTATGAATATGTAGAAGATGTAAATACGTCTCCCATTATTCTTTCAGATGAACAACTTAAAGCGTATTCAGGTTTATACAACCTTTTTAATGAGGAAAAAGCAAATGGTGCTTTATTATATGGTGTTACTGGAAGTGGCAAAACAAAGGTATATCTGAAACTTATTGATGAAGCCCTTAAAACAGATAAGGGAATTATTGTGATGATTCCGGAGATTTCCTTAACTCCACAGATGCTTTCTCTTTTTTATAGCAGATATGGTGATAAGGTTGCTGTTTTTCATAGTGCACTTTCTCTTGGTCAGCGTCTTGATGAATGGAAACGCGTCAAAAATGGCGATGCTAAAATTGCAATAGGAACACGTTCTGCTGTTTTTGCACCCTTTGATGATATTGGTCTTATCGTTATTGATGAAGAACAGGAACATACCTACAAGTCAGAAATGTCACCTAGATACAATGCAAAAAAGGTTGCTCAATATCGTATTGGATGTCATAAAGGATTACTTGTATTATCATCAGCAACACCATCAATTGATACATATACAAAAGCTAAAAAAGGAATCTATTCACTTTTTAAATTAGATAAAAGATATGGAAAAGCTGTTCTTCCCGATGTTCAGTTAATTGATACAACATATCAAAGTGATATGATTCTTGAAAACATTAGTAAACAATTAGCTGATGAACTTAAAGAGAATTATATTCAAGGTAAACAGTCAATTCTCTTGTTAAATAGGAGAGGTTATAACACGTATGCACATTGTTCTGAATGTGGAACTGTTTCAACCTGCCCTAATTGTAGTATTTCATTGACTTATCATATAAGGAATGGAAGATTGATGTGTCACTATTGTGGATATTCTGTTCCTTTTTCAAAAAAGTGTGATAATTGTAATACTGAATCAGTTAAATTTAGTGGTTCAGGAACGCAAAAATTAGAGGAAGAGTTAAGTCAAATTGTACCCGATGCAAGGATATTACGAATGGATACGGATACAACATCCTCTCGTTTTTCATTTGAGAAAAACTTTAAATCATTTGGTGAACATAAATATGATATACTTGTTGGTACTCAAATGGTTGCCAAAGGTTTGGATTTTTCTGATGTTACACTAGTTGGTGTACTGAATATTGACCAAATGCTTTTTAATGATGATTATAAAAGTGGTGAAAGGGCTTTTGATTTAATAACACAGGTTGTTGGTCGCAGCGGTAGAGGTGAAATACCAGGAAAAGCATATATTCAAACTTCTTTTCCAGATAGTGAGATTATATCAATGGCAAAAGAACAAGATTACGAATCTTTTTATAATGTTGAATTGCCAATGAGAAAAGCGATGATTTATCCACCATTTTGTGATTTGTGTGTAATTGGATTTACGTCCGATGTGGAGATTTCAACTAAACGTGCTGCAAATGACTTTTTAAATCAATTAAAAATCGTACATTCTAAAAAATATAAGAACAATGATATTATTGTTCTTGGACCGGTTACCCCAAGAGTTGCAAAGCTTGGAGGTAAGTTCCGTGAACGAATTATAATTAAATGTAAAAATTCAGTCGAATTTAGAAGAATGATTAGTGAATTATTAAAGCAATTTGCCAAAGAGAAAAAATACGAAAATGTAAGTGTTTATGCTGATATTAATCCAGAAAGTGTAATGTAAGGAGTTTAGTGATGGCAATTAGAAATATAAGAACAGATAGTGACCCAATTTTAAGAAAGAAAAGTAGGGTAGTTGAAAATTTTGACGAAAAACTATGGACCTTGCTTGATGATATGAAAGATACAATGTATCAGGCAGAAGGTGTTGGTTTAGCCGCTGTTCAGGTTGGTATATTGAAAAGAGTAGTAATTGTTGACGTAGGTGATGGCTTAATAGAACTTATTAACCCCGAAATTATCGATGTAGAAGGAGAACAATTTGGAGTTGAAGGTTGTCTTTCTTTGCCTGGTAAGTCAGGATATACATTAAGACCTATGACAGTTAAGGTTAAGGCTCAAAATAGAAATGGTAATTGGTGTGTATATAAAGGTAGTGAGTTAAAAGCAAAGGCTTTTTGCCATGAAATTGACCATTTAGATGGTACTTTATATATAGATAAGCTTTGCTCACAAGAAGAAATAGATAAATACAATAAGGACTGATTTTATGCGTATAATCTTTATGGGTACACCTGAGTTTTCTGTACCTTGTTTAGAAGCTCTAATTAATAGTGAAGATGAGATTGTTGGCGTTTTTACGCAGCCTGATAAACCAAAGGGTAGAGGATATGAATTAACACCACCACCTGTTAAGGTGTGTGCTGTTGAAAATAATATTCCTGTTTTTCAACCGGTTTCAATGCGAGATGGTGTTGCATTAGAGATTATAAAATCTCTTAATGCTGATTTAATAATAGTTGTTGCATTTGGCAAGATTTTACCTAAAGAAATTCTTGAAAGTGTAAAATATGGATGCATAAATATTCATGCTTCACTACTCCCAAAATTAAGAGGTGCAGCGCCAATCCAATGGAGCATAATTAATGGTGAAAATGTAACGGGTGTAACCTCTATGCAGATGGATGTGGGTCTTGATACAGGGGATATGTTGTTAAAAAAATCAGTTGAAATAACAGAAAATATGAACGCAGGAGAATTGCATGATATTCTTTCTGTTTTAGGAGCAGAAGTTCTTATTGATACTATTAAAGAACTGAAAAATAATAATCTTAATCCACAAAAACAGGACGATAGCATTTCAAATTATGCTTCAATGCTTTCAAAGGATTTATGCCCCATTGATTTTAGTAAATCTGCTCAGGATGTTCATAATAAGATACGTGGATTGTCACCTTGGCCGATAGCTACAACAACAATTTCAGGAAAAAAATTTAAAATTCACTCATCCCAAGTATTAACAGAAAAATTTAATGGTACTTATGGTGAAATAGTAGATAATAATAATAGGCTTGTTTGTATGTGTGGGGATGGAAAGGCCATTGAAATCCTTGAAATTCAAGCCGAAGGAAAAAGAAAAACAGATGCTGCAAGTTTCTTAAGAGGTCATAAAATAGATAAAGGTGTTATTATAGGGGGATAATTATGCCTGATTATTTTTCATATTATTATTTGTCAAATTATTACTATATGATATTAGTTTTGCCAATGGTGATTTTATCTTTAATTGCTTCTGCAAAAGTTAAATCATCATTTAATAAATATTCAAAGGTTTTATCAGAAAAAAGATTAACAGGTGCTCAAGCTGCATTTGAAGTATTACGCTATTATGGAATAACCAATATTAAAATTGAGCGTGTAAATGGAAGTCTTACTGACCATTTTGACCCTAGAATAAACATTATAAGATTATCTGACAATGTTTATAACTCAACTTCTGTTGCTGCGATAGGTGTCGCTTGTCACGAAGCAGGTCATGCTGCACAATATGCACAGAATTATACACCTATAAAAATGAGAAATACGGTTTTACCATTAGCAAACCTTGGCTCAAAATTGGGTATTCCTTTGGCGATAATCGGCTTTTTTATCGGTTTTACTCCTTTAGCATATGCAGGTGTTATATTCTTTTCTTTTGCAGTTTTTTTTCAACTTATAACACTCCCAGTTGAATTTAATGCAAGTAAAAGGGCTATTCAAGTTATTGGTGAAACAAATATTTTAAGTGAAGAGGAAAAGTCGGGTGCAAAAAAGGTATTATCTGCTGCAGCAATGACTTACGTAGCAGCTCTTGCTGTAAGTGTTGCAAGTTTGCTTCGTTTAATTCTAACTATTAATAAAAGAAGACGATAGATTATGGATGATAGATTTTTAGCATATAAAATTTTAAGTAAAATTGAGAGAGACAAGGCATATTCAAATATAACTGTTGATGTTGTTCTTAGTGAAAACGAAGCAACATCAACACCCTTTGTTTGTGCACTTGTATATGGTGTAATTGAAAGAAAAATTACAATAGATTACATTCTCTCAAAATTTCTTACTCAACCTATAAAGAAATTAAATCCTCAGGTATTAACCATATTAAGAATGGGTGTTTATCAAATAAAATTTATGGATAAAGTACCTGATTCTGCAGCAGTAAATGAAAGTGTAAAATTATCAAAAAAGGTTAAATGTTCATTTGCTTCAGGTTTAATAAATTCTGTATTAAGAAAAGTTTCTTTGAATGAAATGGTATTTCCTGAAACAAGTAATAACATATTTGATTTAAGCATCAAATATTCATGTCCAGAGCCATTAATTGAGCATTATATTAATGATTATGGATACATAAATACTGAAAAAATACTGTCTTCTTCATTAGGCTCTGCGCCATTGTTTATTAGAGTTAACACTTTGAAAATTTCTACAGAGGAACTAATTGACTTGTTAGAAAAAGAAGGTGTAATTGCAAGGAGAACCGAAGATAATGATTATTCTCTTGAAGTTGTTTCTGGTGCAGTTTTTAAGACAGAATGCTATAAGAAAGGCTATTTTCACGCACAGGACTTAGCTTCACAGAAGTGTATAGATTGTTTAAACCCAAAAGAAAATGATATTGTTTTTGATATGTGTTCTGCACCGGGTGGAAAATCATTTACAATTGCAGAAAAAATGAATAATAAAGGCAAAATATATTCCTTTGATTTATATAAGCATAAAATTAAGCTTATAAATGATGCTGCTAAACGACTTGGTATTGATATTATTGATGCACAAATTTGTGATGCAAGTGAGTTTAATTCACAATTACCAAAAGCAGATAAGGTTCTTTGTGATGTTCCCTGTGCGGGTCTTGGAGTAATAAGAAGAAAGCCTGAAATAAAGTACAAGGATTTCACTTTTATTGACAAACTATGCGAATTGCAATATAATATTTTAGATAATTCGTCTCTTTATGTAAAGGAAAATGGTGTGTTGGTTTATTCTACCTGTTCTTTAAGTAAAAGGGAGAATGAGGGAGTTTGTGAAAAATTTTTAACAGAGCATAGTGACTTTAAATTAGATGAAATGGTTACATTAATTCCACACAAAAACTCTGATGGATTTTTCTTTGCAAAATTTATTAAGGAATAGATTTAATGTTAAAAGACTTACGTTCGTTAAATTATAAAGAAATGCAAACTGAAATTATTAACCTTGGCTTTCCAAAATTCCGGGTTAATCAAATCTTCTCGTGGATACATGAAAAATGTGTTGATTCCTTTGATGAAATGACAAACTTATCCAAGGATATGCGAGGAAAATTGTCCGAACATTTTTACATCAGTAAACTTACAATAAACACAAAGCTCGTTTCAAAAGTTGATGAAACGGTTAAATATTTGTTTGTTTTATCTGATGGTGAATATGTCGAAAGTGTTGTTATGAAGTATAAATATGGATATTCTATTTGTATTTCAACACAGGTTGGCTGTAAGATGGGATGTAAGTTCTGTGCATCAGCCATTGGTGGTTTTGTCCGTCAACTTTCTGTTGGAGAAATGCTTTCCGAAATTTATACTGCACAAAATGACTTGAACATCAAAATAAATCATCTTGTTCTTATGGGTACGGGAGAGCCATTGGACAATTATGAAAACGTAGTTAAAATGCTTGAACTTATATCTGACGAAAATGGTCAGAATATGAGCATGCGTCATATATCTTTATCCACTTGTGGACTTGTTCCTAAGATATATGATTTGGCAAAATTAAAGTACGGAATTACATTGTCTGTTTCACTACATGCACCAAACAATAACATTCGTTCAAAATCTATGCCTATCAATAACACATATGATATCGATGAGTTATTAAAAGCGTGTAGATATTATTCAGAACACACAGGCAGACGTATTTCTTTTGAGTATGCAATGATTAAAGATGTTAATGATAGCGATGAATATGCATTAGAGCTTGCAAATAGATTAAAAGGTATGTTATGTCACGTTAATTTAATACCTGTTAATAATGTTAAGGAAACTGATTATGTTAAAAGTTCTGTTGAAAGACAGAAGAAATTTATAGATATATTATCTTCAAGAGGAATTACTGCAACTGTTCGTCGGACACTTGGCAGTGATATTAATGCTTCTTGTGGACAGCTTAGAGCATCAAAGCGCAACAAGTAGGTGATTATTATGAAAATTGTCGCAAAAACTGATATTGGGTTAACAAGAACCAGCAATCAGGATTCATATGCAGCAGGTGAGTTGCCAGGTTCAGTAGCATGGGCTGTTGTTTGTGATGGAATGGGTGGAACTAATGGCGGTAATCTTGCAAGTTCAACTGCAGTTAAGATTATTTCCGAACGTATTTCCTCATCATATCGTCATGGGATGTCATTCAATTCCATAAAAAATATGTTTATGTCGGCAATTATTGCTGCTAATGTTTGTGTTTTTGATATGAGTAAGGAAAACCCTGAATTCTCTGGAATGGGTACAACGGTTGTTGTTGCTATTGTTGCTGATGAAAAAGTTTATGTTGCACATGCAGGTGATTCAAGAGCGTATATTTTAACAGCTGGAAAGCTCCACCAACTTACCAAGGACCATTCATTTGTACAAGAAATGGTGGATAGTGGAAAACTTACTGCCGACGAGGCACGTGAAGATCCGCGAAAGAATCTTATTACACGAGCATTAGGTGTTTCTGAAAATTTACAAATAGACTTTTGTGAAGAAGATATTTCGGAAAATGATGTTCTTTTGATATGTACAGACGGTTTAACAAATTACGTTGAACCTAATGAAATATATGAATTAACTGATGATGGTAAATTCTATGAATTTGCCGAAAGACTTGTCAATCGAGCAAATAACAATGGTGGCGGTGACAATGTTACAGTTGTCACAGTTTCATATTGATTTTGCTGAAAGGAGTTTTTGTTAATGGATAACTTTTGTGGAAAACGTCTTGATGGACGATATGAGATAAGAGAAATTATTGGTGTAGGCGGTATGGCAGTTGTTTATAAAGCCTATGACAATATTGATGATAGAATTGTAGCAATTAAAATTTTAAAAGAAGAATATCTTTCTAACGAAGAATTTAAGCGTAGATTTAAGAATGAATCAAAGGCAATTGCTGTTCTTTCACATCCTAACATTGTTCGTGTTTATAATGTTAGCTTTGGAGATAGACTTCAATATATTGTTATGGAATATGTTGATGGTATTACATTAAAGGAATATATTGAACAGCAGGGTATAATTAATTGGAAAGAAGCAGTACATTTTGTTGGTCAAATATTAGCGGCATTACAACATGCCCATGATAAAGGCATTGTTCATCAGGATATAAAGCCACAGAATATTATGCTTTTACAAGATGGAACAATAAAAGTAACTGATTTTGGAATTGCTCGTTTTAGCCGTTCAGATGTTAATACCATTTCAGATAAGGCTATTGGTTCTGTTCATTACATTAGCCCTGAACAAGCACGTGGTGAAATGACTGATGAAAAAGCAGATATATATTCTGTTGGTGTTGTTTTGTATGAGATGCTTACAGGACAGCTACCATTCCAGTCAGATAGTGCTGTTTCAGTTGCACTTATGCAAGTTCAACAGGAGCCTGTAAGACCTAGTCAGATAACTCCTTCAATTCCATTAGGTATTGAACAGATAACAATTAGAGCGATGCAAAAATCTCGTCAAAGCAGGTATCGTTCAGCAGCCGAAATGCTTCTTGATATTAACGAGTTCAAACGTAATCCGTCTATTAAATTCAATTATTCGTATTTTGTAGATAGTGAACCAACTAAATACATTCGTTCTACATCTGATTCAGTTGTTAAAGAGTCAAAATATAATAATAGGGACAATCAACAGGAAGAAAGTTCAGGAATGAGTAAGTCATCAGCCATTATGGTTGGTGCTATTGCGGGTATAATTGTTTTAGCTGCAATTATTTGTGTAATACTTTTTGGTGTTAATTCAAAAAATAAAGTTGAAGTTCCAAATTTCAACGGGATGAATTATTACACGGATATAGAAAATAATAGTCAATATGAGAACTTTGAATTTGTTACTGAATTTGCTGAAGATGGTAATCGTGAAAACGGAACTGTTATAGAACAAGTTCCGGGAGAAGATAAAAAAGTAAAAGTAGGTTCAAAGATTACATTAACTATTGTTAATAATGAAGAATTAAAGCTTATTGATAAATCTATTATTGGAATGTCTAAGGCTGATGCTGATGAATATCTTATTTCGAATAAATTAAAGCCACAGTATATAAATGAATATTCAGAAACTGTCAAGCCTGGTAATGTTATTAAAACTGTTCCCGAAGCAGGTACATCAGTCAAACCCGGTACAACTGTAAAAGTTTATATTGCTACAAATGTTAAGGAAGAAGTTGAAGTTCCAAAAGTTATTGGTTGTGGAAAAGATGAAGCAGAACAACTTTTGATTGGCTCAGGCTTAACATTAGGTACAGTTACAGAAGTAAATAGTGATTTGGATGTAGGTGTTATTGTAACCCAGTCAGTTCAGGAAGGCGAAAAAGTACCAGCCGGTTCTGCTATTGATATTGAAATTAGTAATGGTATTCCATCTAATTCTTCGGCAGAAATTGTTGTTAAACTTCCTGCTATAAATAAACCCGGTATTTTAAAAGTATATATTAATAATGAACTTTCATACACATCAGGTGAGTTGTATCTTGGTGGTTCTACACAGATTATTACTGTAACAGGCAGTGGTTCAAATAATGAATATACAGTTACAATAGACGACGCACCTGTTCAAAAAGGTAAGATAGATTTCACAAAATTACCAGCTGTTGTAAGCGAAGTTGAAGAAATTGTTGTTCTTATTAATGTTGTTGGTCTAGATAAGGATTTAGCAATAGCTAAATTAAATGCTGCAGGATTTAAAAATATTGAATGTATTAACTCACCAAGTAATACATATCCTGCAGGAACTGTTATTGCACAGATACCTGTTTCTGATGGTTCATCAAGATTTTCTGTCAATGAATCAATAACATTAACTGTAAGTACAGGACCGAGTGTGTAAGTTTATGAACTTAAAAGGAATTATTACAAAGGGTATTGGCGGCTTCTATTATGTTGAAGTCGCCAATGCGATATATGAATGTAAGGCAAGGGGAAAATTTAGAAAGAACAAGATTTCGCCCCTTGTTGGTGATGTTGTGGAAATTTCAGTTAATGAAAATGCTGAAAATACAATCGACACAATTTTGGAGAGAAAGAATTTTCTAATAAGACCTCCTGTATCAAATATTGATAATCTTTTGATTGTGGTATCAACTGTTGAACCTAAACCCAATTTTTATGTAATTGATAAATTAATTGCCATAGCAGAGCATAAAAATATTGAACCTTATATTATCATTTCTAAAACAGATTTATCATCATACACGGAAATCATAAACAATTATAAAGACACAAATATTAACCTTATTATTCTTGATAGTGATATGTCGTATGAAAAGATAAAAGAAATAATGAAAGACAAAATAAGCGCATTTACAGGCAATTCTGGGGTAGGTAAAACAACATTACTGAATAAACTTGATAACAGTCTTAATCTTTCAACAGGAGCAATCAGCGATAAGCTTGGGCGTGGTCGTCATACTACAAGACAAGCACAGTTATTCCGTGTTTGTGGTGGCTATGTAATTGACACTCCAGGTTTTTCATCACTAGATTTTGAAAAAGTTGAAATAATTAAAAAAGACGAATTACCTTATTGCTTCCGTGAATTTAGAGAATATTTAGGGACTTGCAAGTTTACTTCATGTTCTCATGTAAATGATAAAGGATGTTCAATTTGTCAGGCTGTTAAAGACGGGAAAATTAGCCAATCAAGGCACAATAGTTATATTCAAATGTATAATCAGGCAAAGGAAATAAAAGAATGGGAAATTTAAAAACAAGATGTGTAATAATTGGTGGCGGCGATTGTACAGCTGACCTTGTATTTTCCAATATTTCTTCTGATGATTATATTATTTGTGCAGATAGCGGTTATGATATTGCAATTAAGGCACAGATTGAACCAGACCTTATAATTGGCGATTTTGACTCTGTAAAGTCTTTTGTGCAAAAGACGGAAAAGATTACCTTGCCGGTAGAAAAAGACGTTACAGACTGCGAGGCGGCCTATAATGAAGGTGTAAAACGAGGTTTCAATAATTATCTGCTATTAGGTGGTACAGGTGGACGCTTTGAACACACTTTTGCAAACATTTCAGTTATGGCAAGAGCATCAATAGAAGGAAACAAGTTTATAATGGTCGATGAAAAGCATACATTTTATTCAATAACTAATTCAAGCCTTAATCTCCCATTTTCACCAAACAAACAAATTTCTGTTTTTGCTTTTGGTGATAAAGCATTGGGTGTTACAGAAAAAGGTTTTCACTATAAAATTGAAGACTATACACTAAATCCATTTATCCCAATGGGAATTAGTAATGACATAGTTGATGATTATGGTGAAATCACAGTTAAAAAAGGAACATTAATCGTTATAGAAACTCAGATGTAACAAAAAACTTCCCCCAACGTATAATGTAGTAAAAATACATATACAGGGGGGATTTTTATGGGAAGAAGAAAAGGCAATAGGGGAATAATTTTTGTAACATTAGGTCTTGGACTACTAATATCTTTGATTCTTCCCCAAAAAGTCATCATCATATTACTGGCAGTTGCTCTTGTAATTTGTGGATTATCCCTCTGTAAAAGTTAGGGGAGGCATCTTTTTGAAAGTTGTTGTAATTAAAAATCCTAAAATTATTGGTAGTTTGTTAAGATTAATGTTTGGCATAAAAAAAGAAGGTTGAACCTAATCCCGATTTTTTCGGGATTTTTTATTTGTCATATTATTAACATATCTTGCCAATTTTGTCATTTTAATGTATAATCTGTAAAAATATAAAAGGAGTGTAAATATGCTTTCATTATGCTTAATTGCTCTTCAAAACCCTGAAGATGAATCACGTTTTGAAAAGTTTTATAACATGTATTATGATACTATCTACTATTTTGCAAAGGAGCACTTAAAAACAAAAGAGGCAGCCGAAGACTGTGCTCAAGAAGTTTTAATACACTTTGCAAAGAATTTTCATAAAATAACTCAGGATATTGAGAGTAAACAATTTAGAAATTACGTTATTGTTGTGTCAAAAGGCATAGCGGTTGATATGTATCGTAAGGAAAGAAGACATCTCAATAATGTAGTTGATGCTGATTTAACAGAATTTTTCAATGTATGTGAAGAGGAAGAATTTGATTCTTGCGACATGATGCTTTTAACGGATGCTATTAATGCCTTACCTGAAAAGAATAAGCTGGTTTTTTATCTTAAATACATATACGGTATGAGTGCCATCGAAATTAGTAATTCAATCAATATGACTGAACCAATGGTTAGAAAAAGATGTATGCAGAGTATGCAATTTGTAAAGAAATATGTAAAGGGGGCAGAGTCTGATGAGTAAATTAGCAGAAGCATGTGCATTATCATTTGAAGAATGGATTTCTACTTTTCCAGAAACAATGCCAAAGGCTGAATGTAGTCCACAACACGAAAAATGGAAGAAAAAACTGTTTGATAAAATGCGTAATGACCGTTATCACAGATTTACATCAAAAACAATCAAATTAATGCTTATTGCAGCAATTTTATGTGCTTTGTTAATGTCAGCCTTCGTCTTCCCATCATCCCGCGAGTCAATAGTGAATAGCTTTGATGACTTCAGCATTTTCAAAATTACTAAAGATAATAATAATTACGTTAATAATGAGATTATAGTTGGCTATTTACCTGAAAATTTTGAATTAGAAAGTAGTTGTTTTGTAGGAAAGAATCTGCTTAATAGATATGAAAATGATAAAGGCGATTATTTTACTATTGTAAAAAGTTCATCATCGATTAATATTGAATATAATTCTGAGAACACAGAAACAACTGAAATTGTAGTTAATGGAACAAAATATGTATATTGCAAAGGTGACGCAAAAGTTTATAATTTAATTTGGATTAAATATGATTATGTTTACAGAATTGAAGCACGTTTTAACTTAGATGAATTATTGAAAATTGCACAAAGTGTGGAGTAACAACATGTCCCTTTAATACGATATTTTCATATTAAAAGGGGGTGAAAAAATATGTCACATATTCTTAAAAAAAGTTTATGTATTGTTTTAATTATTACAATGCTGTTTTCTGTTTTAGCAATTAATTGCTCTGCTGAAACTGTGGACGATGAATATGGCGTTATGCCTTGTTGGTCTATTATAAACACTGTTTCAACATCGTTTACAATCAGTGGAATTAATTCAACATCAACAGTTGTTCTTACATCACAATATATAACAGACCTTTATATCACTATTGAATTTCAAAAAGAGGAGTCAACTGGATATAAAACACTTGAAACTTGGACAAAGTATGCTTTTGGTACATATGTAGTGCTTGAAGAAACTAGACTTATTAACATTTTTGCTGATTACAGAATTAAAGTAACATGCGTTGCAGGTAATGAACAACATATTACATATGATTATCCGTAAACAAAATTAAAAAACAACCTTTGCAAAATTAATTTGCAAAGGTTGTTTTTTGTATGTAATTTATTATCGTTTTAATTCAATAGTTTTTGTTTCACCAGCATTAAATGAAACATTTTGTTTTTCACCATTATACACGCTGATTTCAATTGTTTGTGCTTTGTCACTTGTAACAGTAATTAAAACAGTATCATTATTCCACATCATACTAACTTCGGCATTTGATCTTGCTCTTAAGCCTTTAATACTACCCGTGTTCCATTCATCAGGGAGAGCAGGTAATGCCTCAATAACACCTGTATTTGAATAAAGCAACATTTCGTCAATAATACCGATAGTACCTATAGTAGTGTCAGTACAGAATACACCCCATCCACCATGAGTATAGTGGTCTGCCATTAATGATGTATAGTAAATATTATCTGCCATAAGTGCCATAAGTGAATTGTAGCATGAATCTGCATTTTTAAGTCTTGCAGCTACAAGGGCCTTATGTACCCAACCGTGGGATGCTGTATCGTCTTCACCTTGGTTTTCTCTGTTTCTATTTTCAATAGCCTGATTACAAGCATCTACAAGAGCCTGATTGCCTTGTGTTTCAAAAGCAGGCCATGCGGGGTAAAGGTGACTGATATGACGATGTTTGTTGTTTTCTTCATATTCTTTCATTGCCCATTCGCAAAGTGCACCTGATTCATCATATTTGTAATCAGGAAGAAGGCTCATAAGATTTTCCCATTTCGCAATTCTTGCTTCATATCCGTTGGATTTGACAACTTTTTCCATTTCAATTGTCATTCTAAGGCCGTCTTTTGCTGCTGCAATATCCATTGTTGAGTTGGCTGTTATTGTTGATGTGTAATCACCTAATGGATAATTTTCAGGTGAATAAGAGGGGATAATAAGATATTTTTCACCATCAAGGAGTTCTGTTTTTCCTTCTTCGTATCGTGCATTACCATTAACATCTGTAAAGTATTCAGGTGTGCAAAGCTGTTCCCAAAAATTTGACTGCATTGTAAGTAACGGAAGAAGAATATCTTTTTCAAGGTCAAGCATTTCCCCGTTGTATTCTATTGTTCTGTTGCCATAGCATTGCCAGAATTCATAGATAGGAAGAAGCATCCACGATGCACCTGCATTCCAATATTGGAACGGATACCAACGACTGTATTCAACCATCATTGCTCTGTCACCATCGGTATTTACAGGTACTTGAATAGCATCCGTCATACCATAGGTCTTTGCAGCATTTTCTTCCCAGTCAGGAATTTGTTTAAGCACAAATTTAATATAACTTTCACCGGCATCATAAATATTTCCCGTGTTCATTCCGGCTGATTGAAGATTAACATTAGCGTCCATTGTATAAATGCCACGCCATCCCGAATTCCATTCTCCTGTCCACATTCCACAAAGACGTGGGAATGATGTACCTGCACAACAAATCTGTGCATATCTTCCTTGGTTATATGCTCGTTCAACTAATGTTGGAAGAAGAGTTTCGCTGTTTTGTTGAAGCTGAATTAAGTATTCATTTGCAACTTCTTCATTTCCGTCAGTTCCTAGGTCAAATTCAACCGCATTGAAAAGTGCAGAGTGTTTTTCAGCGTGAGGTGCAAGAGCATCTTCATAACTGAATTCACCATTAACTGTATATTTTTCTGCGACAGATGTTGTATAAGCATTAAGTTCATCTAAAAGAGCGTATGTTTCTGCATCTTTAAAATCTTCAAATTTGCCCATGTCGTATGTGCGGTCAGATTTTGTGATGAGATAAACTGCAGATGCACCTTTAATTTCAATGGCTGCATTTTGTTCTTTCGCAACATTTTCGCTATCATTTGTGCTGTCAAGAACAACTCGTTCTTTTGAGCCACCAACAACTATTACCTTTGTGAAACCACAGTAGCCACCATTTTTTAATTCGCTGTTTTCATAATTTGGATAATGAGCAATTTGAGCAATATAAGTAGCATCGTCATCAACTAACTTCTTATAATGCATATCTTTTTCGCCACCATTACCAAAACCACGAAGTGACCAACAATCTTCAATGGAAAGTGTCATATTGATTTTTGAACCAATATTTGATTTAGTGATTTTTGTAATTGTAACATTATCTTCTCGTGATGAGAATGTAACCCTTTCCCATGTACCACGTATGTCAGTGTATTTAACTCCAACCTCAGCAGTTTCATAGTCTGTCCAACGAATATAATTGTTGTAAAGATGTTTGTTCATAGTTAATCTCAAAACATGAGCAGGGTGGTATGCATAAAAATATGTAGATTGTCTTCCATTAACGTCCCAACTATCATCACCATTAATTACGGATTGTCTTGCGTCGTGTAATTCTCCTGTAACTTCGTCAGGAGTGTAACGAGGGTCGTTTGATGGCATAAGAAAATTAATATTGTTGTAAATAAGACTATCAGTATATGGTGAACCTGAAGTTACAACACCATTTTCACCATTACCACTCACCATACCGTCAAACCAACTGATTGTATCTTCATGCTCTCTTGGATAAGAAACTAATTCAGTATATTCAGTTGCAAAAGCTTTTGTGTGGTCATTTTTAATCATATCAATATCACCAGCCCTTATGTAGTTAAGTGTACTTGTAAAGAAATTGCCACCTGTAAGAATACACATAACAATGCTGACAAATACTTTTAGTCTGTTTATAATTGTCATTTCCCGTCAACCTTTCTTTTTTGTATAGTCTTATAATATCACAGAAATAATTTTATGTCACTAAAAAATATAATGTATTCCATTTATTTATATTATTTGATATAATAAATCAAAAATTGGAGGGGACAAATATGTTTTATATGTTAAGAAGAATAATCGCATCAGTAATTGCAATAGTTATGACAGTTGCAGGAAATGTTGATTTTGCCAATGTAATATTTAAACCTGATTCAATTATGGCTGAGTATTATGTAAGCACAACAGGCGATGATAATAACGACGGTTCAATTGATAATCCGTTCGCTACTATTGAAAGAGCTCGTGATGCTGTGCGAAAAATCAGTAGCAATATGACAGGTAATATTGTTGTATATATTGAAGAAGGTACTTATGCATTGAATGATACTCTTGAGTTTGATGAAAGAGATTCGGCAACGGGTGATTTTTACATAAAATATCAAGGTGAAGGTAAGGTTGTTATCAGTGGTGGAGAGAAAATAAATAATTTTATTCTTTGTGATGCTGAAAACAATATATATTCTGCAAAGGTCCCAGAAAATTCTTTATTCCGTCAGTTGTACATGAATGGTGAAAAATTAATAAGGGCAAAAAGTAATGATGATTATTCAACAAAAATTATCGGTGCATCAAGATTCAATGCAGACGGCACAATGATTCCTGAAAATCTCAACACATGGAGTGAAGAAACACTCGTTCAAGCAGATTATGGTGAGATTTATCTTAATGCAGACGAATTTCAAGATTTTAATAATCTCGAAGATGTTGAACTTCATATTTTGACCGCCTGGGTTAAAAATGTTGTTCGAGTAGAATCTGCAACTACTGAAAATGATGTAACAACTATCAGAATACAGAAAAATGAAAATGACCTGATTTTTAATCGTCCTCATCCGGATATCGATGGTTATTCACATATGAATAATCATGAATTTACTTATTACATAGAAAATGCATACGAGCTTATTGATGAGGATAATGAGTGGTATCTTGACGAAAAAACAGATACTGTTTATATAAAAGTACCTGCCAATATTGATATTACAAATGCAGAAATTGTTATGCCAAGGCTTGAAACACTTATAAAAATTGAACCAACAAATAACAGCAAAATCAAGAATTTGGCTTTCGAAGGAATGAATTTCTGCTACAGTAATTGGACTGTACCATCAATAGACGGTCTTGTTGACATTCAAGCTGGTATGTATGCAAATTACTGTATTTATAAAACAAATGATATTGGTGTTTTAAGACCATCAGCCGGTATTTATGTTGCCGATACAGAGAACTTTGTAATTAAAAACTGCGTTGTAGAAAATATGGGTGCCGCAGGTGTTGATTTAAATCGCGGAACATATAACTCTACAATTCAGGATAATATAATACAAAATATTGCAGGTAATGGTATTATGGTTGGACATTTTGCGGTTGATGAAAATACTGATATGCATATTGTTTATAACCCTGAGGACGAAGGTGAAATTTGTACGAATGACAGAATTGTCAACAACCTTATTACTCATATTGGTACAGATTATCAGAGTAGTGTTGCAATAGGTGCAGGTTATCCAAGAGGTATTCTTATTGCCAACAATGAAGTGTCATATGCTCCATATACAGGTATTTCAGTAGGCTTCGGTTGGTCAAGTGATGATAATGCTATGAAAGACAACAGAATACTTAATAATGATATTCATCATACAAGTCAGGTTCTTTGTGATGCAGGTGGTATATACACACTTTCAAAACAGCCTAATTCAGAAATCAGTGGCAACTATATTCACGATATTACATTACCCGAATGGGCTGATTATGCAACAAGTGGTATTTATATGGATGAACAAACAGCAGGTTATACGGTTAAATATAATGTAATTGAAAATGGTTGGGGTGTTGGCAGAAATCGAACAGGTGAAAACGATTATCGCGAAAAAACAATTTATATTGATAGTGATTGGCATCTAAATATAAACCCAATAAAGAAAAATGCTGGTATTAATAAAAACTTTGATACATATGCCAAATTGTTCTATTAAAATCATAATATTTTATAAAAAAAGAGTGACTGAAAAGTCACTCTTAATTATTGTATGAGTTTTTATGCGAATAGGGGAGATTAGTTGAAATATCTCTTCAAAAGACCTTCAAATGCTTTACCGTGTCTTGCCTCGTCACGAGCCATTTCGTGAACTGTATCGTGGATTGCATCAAGACCAAGTTCTTTTGCGCGTTTTGCAAGGTCAAATTTACCCATTGTCGCACCGTTTTCAGCATCAACTCTCATTTCGAGATTTTTCTTTGTGCTATCTGTTACAACTTCACCAAGAAGTTCTGCAAATTTAGCAGCATGTTCTGCTTCTTCCCAAGCAGCTTTTTCCCAATAAAGACCGATTTCAGGATATCCTTCACGGTGTGCAACTCTTGCCATAGCAAGGTACATACCAACTTCTGAACATTCACCCTCAAAGTTTGCACGAAGGTCCATAATAATATCTTCACGAACGCCCTGAGCTACACCAACAACATGTTCAGCTGCCCATGTTCTTTCATCTTCCTTGATTTCATTAAACTTGTCAGCAGGAACTTTGCACTGTGGGCATCTTTCTGGTGCTGCATCTCCTTCATGAACATAACCACATACAGAACATACAAATTTTTTCATTTCTTTTTCCTCCAAAAATTAAAATTTAATTTATTTTATTACAGTATTTGCAATGTCCGAAAGCCATTAAACTGTAATTATTTACTTGACCGATAATATCATCCGAGAAGGTGATAGAGTCATTTTTAAATGACATTAAATCATATACTTTACCGCAGGTAATACATTTAAAATGTGCGTGGGGATTAACATTTCCATCAAAACGGTCATTTGAACCGTCAGGAATTCTTAAAACCATATTGTTCTCCTCAAGCTGTGTTAGGTTTCTGTATAAAGTTCCTAAGCTAAGATTAGGAATAATCTCACGAACCGAAAGATAAAGTTCCATAGCTGTTGGATGGTCATATCGTGAACATAATTCATTAATAATTGCATCACGCTGTTTGCTTTTTCTTTCAATTGCCATTATTTCACCTCGTTAACAGTAATGATTACTATTATTATAACATAAAATTTTTATGTGTCAATATAATTTTTTGAAAAAAGGTGTAAAAATTTGAAAAAACTTATTATCTATATTATTCTTCTATCATTCACATTTTCTTCTTGTTCAAAGCCTAATAAACAAAACATAGAAAACGATAAAAATGCTACACATAATAAAAAAATCATTGCAACATGGGTTACATATGAGGAAATAAAAATGCTTATTGATGCAACAAATAGTAAGAATGATTTTATAAATTTGATTTATGAAAAATTAAACGTATTAAAAAACTATAAAGTAAACACCATTTTCCTTCATGTAAGAGCTTTTGATGATTGTTTTTATAAATCAGATATTTATCCTGTAAGTATATATTGTTCAAATAAGGATGGTAGCCTAAAATACGATGTTTTAGAAATTTTCATAAATATTTGTAAGTTATTAGATATAAAATTACACGCATGGGTTAATCCTTACAGAATTAGAAACGATTCTGCTATTAACAAAATTAATGAAAACACTTTGGCGTATAAATTTATAAACAATAAAAGTGAGAAAATTATAATTACTGAAAATGTAATATACTATAATCCTGCATATGTGGATATACAAAAATATATTATAGATGGGATTAAAGAAATTCTTGAAAATTATTCTGTGGATGGTATTCACATTGATGATTATTTTTATCCAACAACATCCACAATGATTGACAATAGTATTTTCACTAGTTATACAGTATCCGGCGGTAAACTATCGTTAAATGATTTTCGAAGAAGAAACATAGATTCCTTAATTTCTTCAATTTACAGCTTAGTAAAAAGCTATGGTGATATATGCTTTTCTATTAGTCCTAATGGTGATATCAATAAAAATTATAATGTATTATTTGCTGATGTAAAGAAATGGCTAAAAGAAGATGGCTATGTGGATTATATTATACCCCAAATATACTATGGATATGAAAATGCGGATATGCCATTTAAATCTGTCATTAATGAATGGATACATGAAGATAATTCAAAAATTATTATTGGTTTAGGACTTTATAAATCAGGTAAAAAAGATAATTATGCAAAATCAGGGGAGAATGAGTGGATATTTAATTATGACATAATTTCAAGACAAATTAAAGATGTGTATAGAAATAATTATGCAGGTTTATCTGTATTTTCGTCATTATTACTTACGAATAAATCCGATAATTCAATCCTTGAAAAAGAGAAAATTAATATAATTAAAACAATGGAAATATATGAAACTTGACGATTTTTGAGTTTTTTGTTAAAATTAATATGATTTTTATAAAGGATGTGAAAAACTTGAAGTGTAAGTTTTTTAATAAACTTATATCTCTAATATTAGTGGTTTCTACGTTAGTTTCTTTTTCCGGTTTTCTTTCAGCCTACGCAAGTGATGAAGTGAAAAAGGGATATGTTACTGCTGATGATGGATTATTTGTAAGAAAAAGCCCTACTACGACAAAAGATAATAAACTTGTACATAACGGAAAAAATGTTATGTTGTATGTTGGTCACGAGGTTTCAATTCTTGAAACTGTAGATAGTGACGGTGATACAAATTACAAAACATGGTATCATATTACATTTCAGTATAATGGGGTTGAATTGGAAGGCTATGTTTATTCAGCTTATGTAAGAGTTGTACAAACACCATCAGGGGATATTGAATTACCAGAAGATGTTCCTGACATATATAAAGAATATATCGAAGAAATTGCACAAGTACATCCTAATTGGAAATTCTTGTTTTATGACACAGGTGTTGAATGGTCATCATTAGTATCTGACGATGCACAAGGCGACCGTATGAAAAGTATGATTTATAAAACTTTCCCTTTGTCATATCGTTCAACAGAAACTGGATGCTATAATTGGGCAACCGATTCATGGATTGCAACTGATAGTGGTGGTTGGTATCACGCAAATGATAAAACAATTTTCTACTATATGGACCCAAGAAATTTCTTAAATGAAAACAATATCTTTATGTTTGAAGCATTATCATATGATGAAAATACTCAAACTATTGATGGCGTTGAAAGAATTTTAAAAGGTACCTTTATGGAAGGCAAGACTATTACTGATACAAGTGGTAATAAAATCTCTTATGCTCAAGCATATATGGATGCCGCAAAGATTTCAGGTGTCAGTCCGTTCCATCTTGCATCAAGAACCGTTCAAGAGGTTGGCACAAATGGTAGCGGTTCTACCAGCGGTGTGTATCCTGGCTATATTGGATATTACAATTATTATAATATACAAGCTGTTTCAGGTAGTAATCCTATTGCATCAGGATTAAAATATGCATCCGGAGTGAATGCATCGGAAACGGAAAAATCAAAATATATGTTACCTTGGAATTCACCATATAAAGCAATTGTTGGTGGTGCAAAGTGGATTGGCAACGGATACATTAATAACAATCAAGATACGCTTTACTATCAAAAATTCAATGTTGTAAATCAAAATTGGAACCATCAATATATGGCTAATATTACTGCTCCTGCAACAGAATCTGTAAATATCAAAAAAACATATTTGAATTTGGGAATCATAGACCACAGTTTTACATTCATTATTCCATATTATAAAAATATGCCTGAAAAAGCTTGTGAATTGCCTGATTCATCAAATGCAAGTCCAAACAACTGGTTAAGTACACTTACTGTAGAGGGTTATAATTTCGACTTTAGTGGCTCTAAAACAACCGGATATTCTATAAGTGTTCCTAATTCGGTTTCTTATATTAATATAAGTGCTCAAACTGTCAATTCAAAAGCTTCTGTAAGTGGTAGCGGAAAGGTTTCCATCAAAGAAGGAATTAACCATTTGAAGATTGTTGTTACTGCTGAGAACGGAGATAAAAGAACATACAATCTTGAAGTAATACGTGGAAAAGCAGAAAAAATTCCACTAAAATCTATTTCCCTTGATAAAACAACTTTGACATTATCATTAGGTGAAACACAAAACTTAACAGTTTCATATAACCCAATAGATACAACTGATGACAAGTCAATAATATGGTCTTCATCTAATAGTAATGTTGTCAAGGTTGAAAATGGTAAAATTACTGCTATTGGTACGGGTGAGGCACTTATAACTGCAAAAGTTGGTAATTATTCTGCAACATGCAAAATCATAGTTACTGATGATTATATGTTAGGTGATATCAATAATGACGGTAAGGTTTCAGCTATTGACGCTAGAAATGTTTTACAATATGTTGCTGGAATAAAAACATTTGATTCTAGACAACTAAAATGTGCTGATGTAAATAATGATGGTAAAATTACTGCATATGATGCAAGAATGATTTTACAAATTGCAGCGGAAATGTAATAAAAAAATCCGTAATACATGTTTTGTATTACGGATTTTTTCTATATGTAATTATCTATAAATTTTAATATAGAAGACCAGTATAAATCCGGTTCGGCACAAGCATTTCGTGCGTGTGGCGAATCTGGAATTGTTAGTTTTTCTTTTTCACATGCAGCTGCATCATAAACCTTGTCTAACATTTCATAAGGAACAAAGGTATCTTTATCACCGTGAATAAAAATAGTTGGGGTTTTTGATTTTTTCAGTTGTTCAATAGAAGAAGCTTCTTTGAAATCAAAGCCGGAATATATTTTATTAACAGTATTTGCACAATACAATGTCGGAAATTCATGCATCTTAAAATTATTTGTAATTTTATTACTGAATATATCCCAAACAGAAGTATAGCCACAATCTGCAACAGCAACCTTTACATTTTCAGGTAATTCTTCACCAGTAACCATCATCGTTGTAGCTGCACCCATTGATTCTCCATGTAAAATAATTTTGGAATCAGGATAATTCTCAACAATAAAATTAATCCAATCTATTACATCAAATCTGTCTTTCCAACCCATCGTAACTGTTCCTTGCTCACTTTCAGCATGACCATTAAGACTAGGCAGTATTACGTTATATCCCAATTCGTGATATTTTTGAGCATAAATGCCCATTCCACGAGGGCTAGATGTATAACCATGAATAATTAAAACAAATACATTACTTTTCTTATTGGGAAATATGTAATTAGCATGAAGGAATTTATCTGAAAAGGATGATTTAATTGCGAGGTCTTCTTTTTCTGCAGAATCAAACCAATATTTACCTTTTTCTTTTATCGCATCAAGACGAAGTCGTTTTGCGTCCTTATTCTTTGAGCCACTCGCAATTTTTGCCACATAGGGATTTTTCATACCACTACGTGTAAGAGTAACATAATAAAAAACATTTCCAATCAAAAAATAGGTTGCACTGGCAGCAGTAAGAATTGCACCAGTAGTTTTAAGTATTTTTTTCTGTTTTTCTTTCATAATAATTCCTCCTTGTGTCCTATACTACATCTTTTTACAAATTTTGTCCATTATTTTTTGATTTTTTATTGTTTTATTTTAATATATCTGTTAAAATAACATCTATAATTTATTAAAAGGATTTTGAGTTATGGCGAATGATGTTACCATTATGAAAACTGCTATATTTGGTGGTTTTAAGAAATCAGATGTTCTTGCATTGATTGAAAACTTACAAAGTGAAACCGCTGATACAAAATTACTTCTTGATGAAAAAAGAAAGGAAGTAATGGAGTTAAGAGAAAAGCTTGATGAAGCTTATGAAAAGCTTGAAAAACTTAATGAAGTAAATGAACTTCTTTCTATTAAAGAAAAAGAAAATCAAGAGCTCTTAGAAAAATTAGATAAGGCCCTTACAGAAAATAAAGAGTTAAGTGATAAATTAGTTGACATTGATAATAAATCAGAGAAGCTTCAGCGTGCTGAAAAGCAAATTGGCGCTGTTTATATTGATGCAAGACGTTATGCTGATGATTTAGTTGAAAATGCACGTTCAAAAGCTAAAGATATAGGTGCTATAGCTTCACAGGATATTAAACGTGAATGCATTGAAATTGAAGGTCTTTTAAGAGATGTTGATGTCATTTCCAATAAATTTAATACATCTATTGAGCAGCTTCATAGAGATGTTTATGCTCTTAGTTCTAAATTAAATTCTTCAGCATCAAATTTATTAAATCTTCACACAGATTTAGCCGAGTTGAGCCCGGCAAATTTTGAATATAATTCCTTTTCATCTCCAGTTACTGATACAACTAATGTATCAAATGACAATGAAGACAACTGTGAATTTATCACAATATCTTACGAAGAATAATTATATAACAGGTGACTTTAATGAATTCACAAATATGCGAATTAAGAGATAAAATTATTTTAAAAGAATTTGAAAGAATGAATAATATGCAGTTAAAAGCGGTCTTGTCAGTTAATGGACCGCTTTTAATTCTTGCCGGTGCTGGAAGTGGTAAAACTACAGTACTTGTTAATAGAATTGCGAATTTAATGAAATATGGACAAGCATATAATTCTAATATAATTGAGTCAAGAGTTGAATACGATACTCTTGATATGATGCAACAATATTATAACGGAAATACCGATGTATATCCGTATATTAAAAAAGTTATATCTGTTGATGCACCAAAACCTTGGGAAATCCTTGCATTTACTTTTACAAACAAGGCTGCAACCGAATTGAAAGATAGGCTTAAAATTAGAATTGGTGATGATGCTAATGATATCTGGGCTGGAACCTTTCACTCAATTTGTCTTCGTATCTTACGAAAACACGCAGACTTGTTAGGATATTCATCAAGATTTACAATCTATGATACTGACGACAGCAAAAGAGTAATGAAGGAATGTCTAAGATTATTAAATGTTGATGATAAATTTTTGACCAACAAGGCTGTTTTAGAAGAAATAAGCCGTGCAAAAGATATGCTTGTTCCTGCTGATGAATATATGTCATTAGGTAATGGTAATTACAGAGAAAGATATGTTGGGAAATGTTATATAAAGTATCAGGAACTGCTCAAAAAATCTGATGCTATGGATTTTGATGATATAATTTTCAACACAGTAAAATTGCTTGAAGAATTTGACGATGTAAGAGAATATTATCAGAATAAATTTAGATATGTGCTTGTTGATGAGTATCAAGACACAAACCATGCACAATTTATGTTGACAAAACTTCTTTCAGAAGGAAACAACAATATATGTGTTGTTGGTGATGATGACCAAAGTATTTATAAATTCCGTGGTGCAACTATTGAAAACATTTTAAGCTTTGAAAAGAATTTTAAAAATGCTCAAGTAATACGACTTGAAGAAAATTATCGTTCAACACAAAACATTCTTGATGGTGCTAATGCTGTTATTTCTAATAATGAGCAAAGAAAAGGCAAGAATCTTTGGACATCTAACGGTAAGGGAGACAAAATTGTCCTTAATACCCTTGAGGATGAATTTGGAGAGGGTAAATTCATAGCAGATGAAATCATGAAATCTATGGGTCAGAATGGTAAATTTAGCGATTATGCAATACTTTATCGTATGAATTCCATGTCTAACTCAATCGAACGATGCTTTGTAAGAAGTGGTATTCCATATCGTATTATAGGTGGTCATAAATTCTATGAACGTATGGAAATAAAAGATGCACTTGCTTACTTATCTGTTATAGCAAACCACGATGATAATTACAGACTTGAAAGAATAATTAATGTTCCTAAAAGAGGAATTGGTGCAATGACAATTAATGCTGCAAAGGAAATTGCAGATTCCCTTGGAATAAGTCTTTTTCAGGTTTTTAAAACATCTGATGAATATGAAAAACTTAACAAAATGTCAATAAAGCTAAAAGAGTTTACAAATATGATAGAAAATTTCTCTGATATGTTATCGAGAGAGTCATTATCATCAGTTTTTATTTCTTTATTGGATGAAACAGGATACAAAGATTCTTTGTTATCTGATAAAGAAAAGGGGGAGGAAAGACTTCTTAACCTTGATGAGTTGAATTCAAACCTCATCAGATTTAGTGAAGAATATCCAGAAGGTGATTTATCAGACTTCCTTGAAGATGTTGCACTTTTAACAGATATTGATAATTATAATGCAGACGCTGATGCTGTTGTAATGATGACTTTACACGCATCAAAAGGCTTAGAATTCCCTGTAGTTTTTATACCAGGTATGGAAGAAGGCGTATTTCCAGGTATGCAGGCTCTATACAACCCATCAGAAATAGAAGAAGAGCGTCGTCTTGCATATGTAGGAATAACAAGAGCAAAAACAAAACTATATTTACTTAACACACGCTCAAGAATGATTTTTGGTTCAACAAAATATAATAAACCCTCAAGGTTTTTGGAAGAGTTACCACCTGATTGTTGCGATATATTATTTAAACCAATTAGACCTGTACAAACAAAAACTTTTACTCCTACGAAAAAAAATATCTCGAATGGTTTTGGTTCAGGTTTTTCTTCATCAACAAGTAAATCATCCGAACAATTTGTTATTGGTGAACAAGTTGTTCATCGCGTTTTTGGTAAGGGCATGATTGTATCATTACGTCCAATGGGTAACGATACACTTATGGAAATAGCCTTTGAAAAAGTAGGAACAAAAAAAATTATGGCAAATATGGGTGTCGTTAAAAAAACGTAAAAAAAGAGGTCAACGACCTCTTTTTTATATATCTGCAAAAGGATTATAAATATTTGATTGACTAACATGTATTAATTCATTCTGTTGATTATATCTATAAAAGCTCATAATCAAACCAATGGAGAAATATATGCATAAATTTGATGAACCACCAGCACTAAAGAAGGGGAGTGTTATTCCGATAACAGGTAGCAACATAAGGCACATTCCTATATTTATTATAACTTGACCTGCAATCATTGAAGCAACGCCATAACACATTACCTTGGTGTTGCCAATCTTATCATGGCGACCTGTTCTTATAATTCTAATTATGATACCTGTAAGTAATAAAAGTGCAACAACACAACCGATTAGGCCTAATTCTTCACCAATTACAGTAAATATCATATCATTTTCAGCTTCGGGAATAGCATTAGGAATTTGTGTAAGAGTTCCATTAAATAAACCTTGACCGGTTATTCCTCCGCCACCGATTGCGGCTAATCCACGCTCCTGTTGATATATGATATCCGGATATGCTTCTGGATTTATTAATGCTAAAAATCTATCTTTTTGTATGCCGTCAAGTATATATATCCAAGCAAGCGGAAGCGACGCAAGGGCTAATAAACCACCGGCTAAAAAATATCCCCAATGAAGTCCTGCAATAAAAAGCATCACAACGGTTATTATCATAAATACGAGTGCGGAACCCATATCACCAGATATAATAACAAGAGCAATAGGTGTTATGGCATGAAGTGCTAATTGAAGAATAGAAAATGGATGATTAATATTTCCTTTTAATTTTTCAAGATGTACACCAAAAGTGATTATAAAACCAATTTTAACAATTTCTGACGGTTGAAAAAAGATACCTGTATTGCCAATTTTAAGCCATGTTTTTGCGTCAGGTCGCTCTATTGGTCCAACACCAAATAAAAGTGTAATTATCATTATTCCAATACAGAAAATTCCAATAAAAGGAGCTATCTTTATTATAAACTCATAGTCAATAAGTGAAATAACTAGTGCAATTATTAACCCAGTACAAACAGCAAAGGTCATAACGATAAAGTCACGTGTAATCTTTGAGCCTTCTGATGCACTCCACAAGGTTGCACTCAAAACGGAAACACAACCAAAAGCAGATGTAATAGCACATAGTAGTAGTAAAACCTTATCTGTTTCTTTTATGATGTTTTTTACTGTTTTAAAAAAAATCCTCATTTTAAATTTTCCTTAATAGTGTAATTAATTTTTTCTCGTGTCGAAAGCATCCATTCATTTGAATGAGGGTATTCGCTAAAAGTCAAGGATTTCTTTCCTTTTTGTTCAATAATACTAAGACATGTTTCTTTATCTGTAAGTTTTTCAAGTGTATTCAATGCTGCCATATCTTGTAATGCATCATAAAATACTTTTAATCTTATTGAATGATAAGGCGTTCCCTCCTTAGATGGATATACAACATAACTATCGCCAGATGGGAACTTTCCTCCTGCGTCACTAACCACAAATGGGTCAACAAGTGATTTTGACAACTGTGTATAATAAAAGTTATATCCCCAATGCAAAAATCCTTTTATATCGAATTTATACATTTGATAACCGATAATTCGCGTTCTGATTGAATCATTACAGAAAAAACGATTGGATACATATTTTTTATTTTGTCCACTACAATAGTAAGTCCACAAATCGTTACTCTTGCCAAGGAATTTTTCTACGTGGTCATTAGCTGGAACAGGGGATGTAACAATTTTTAATTTATAAAACAATGGACTAGATAATGCGTCTATGATTTTATAACCATCAAAAAGCTTATGTATTAACCTAGAAGCCCTTGAATAATTAAAAATTACTGATGTGCTAGGTTCATCACTTACATGAATGAATGTATATTTTTTTAAATCATTGGCTTCCAAATATTTTTTCAGTTCAACGGAAAAAACCTTCAAAAAGTTAATATATGATTTCGAATTTGCTTTTGTTTCCCATCCAAAAATCTTTTTGTATACACCATCTACGGTTGCCATAATCTTTGGGGTGTTGCGTGCACCCCACTGTGTGAAAAAGTGTGACATTTCAAAATATTGGATTCCGCATTCCTTAGACATTTTAATCCAATAATCAAGTTTCTCAAAATTAAATGAATATTTTCCGTTAGATACGATTACATCGACAAGCTGTACAGTTGGTCTTTCTTTTCCTACCTCAGTATCAAGAGGAGGTGTGAATAATGGTGTTAAAACACAATTCATACCATAATCAGCAGCTGTTTTCAAAAAGTTCTTTGTAATTCTCCAATATTCATCAGAAAAAACATCAATATTATAATAAGATGCCAAACAATCGGTATGAAACCAGTTTGTATAAACAAAATTATTAAAGTCAATATCACAATCAATGATTTCAACAGAAACACAGTCGCCTAATATCAAGTTTGATTCATCATATAATGAAATATTAATTTTGTTAATACCAACATATTCATTTGATGAAACTATTTCTATCCAAAAGATGTTATAGCCTTTTCTAAAAGAAGCTATATCATATATTGAAATAAGCAAATCGGGATAATATCCATCATCAGAGAATCTAAAATAATCATCCGAATTATCAGACATAGGTAAATCTGATTTTATATATTCAACCGTATAAATATTATGTTCTAACGGTGTGTCTATGGTTAGTTTTCCATCAAAATCTTTATCACATTCAACAACAACTTGAAATGACTTTTTTTCATTTCTAAGCATTGAAAATGATGAAAAATCACTAGTAGGAATTATGTCATTATGATAGATTTTTTCAAGTGAAGATAATATATGTAGTTTAATATTATTATCCAAGTCATTCACCTCACAAATTCATAATAAATTTTAGCTTATTTTTTTATTTTTGTAAAGTATCTAAATATTCAATTTTGTATTGCAGAAAACGGAATGTAGTGGTAAAATATTTAAAGATAACTCGTACGAAGGTGAAATATTTGAATAAAAGAGAAGATGTTAGAAATATAGCGATTATTGCTCACGTTGACCATGGTAAAACAACTTTGGTTGATGAACTATTAAAACAAAGTGGTATATTTAGAACCAATGAGGTTGTTCAAGACAGAGTTATGGACTCGAACGACCTAGAAAGAGAGCGCGGAATTACAATTCTATCAAAGAATACATCTGTACAATATAAGGATATTAAAATTAACATTGTTGATACTCCTGGCCATGCTGATTTTGGTGGTGAAGTTGAACGAATTCTTACTATGGTTGACGGCGTACTTCTTCTTGTTGATGCTTTTGAAGGTTGCATGCCACAAACAAGATTTGTATTAAAAAAAGCTTTGGGGCTTAATAAAAAAGTATTGGTTGTCGTTAACAAAATTGACCGTCCCGGTGCTCGTCCTGCAGAAGTTATTGATGAAGTTCTTGATTTATTTATTGAACTTGGTGCAAGTGATGAACAAATTGAATTTCCTGTTATTTATGCATCAGGAAGAGATGGGTACTCATCATTAGACCCCTGTGTCCGCGAAGGGGATATGAGGCCTTTATTTGATGCTATTATTGAGTATGTTGATGCACCTGTAGGTGATAAAGAAGCACCTCTACAAGTTTTGTTCTCTAGTCTTGATTACGATGATTATATTGGTAGAATCGGTGTAGGTCGAGTAGAACGTGGTACAATTAAAAGAAATGATAATCTTGTACTTTGTAAAACCGACGGCTCAGAACAAAACGTAAAAATCTCTCGTATGTATCAATTTGATGGACTAAAAAGAGTTGAAGTTGAATCTGCTTCTGTCGGCGATATTATATGTGTTTCAGGTATTGCGGATATAAATATTGGTGAAACTCTATGTTCACCTGATTGTGTTGAAGCACTTCCTTTTGTTAAGATTGACGAACCAACAATTTCAATGAATTTCATTGTTAACGATAGTCCATTTGCAGGTAAGGAAGGTAAATTTGTTACATCAAGAAATCTTCGTGACAGACTTTTTAAAGAAGTTGAAACAAATGTAAGTATGAGAGTTGAAGAAACTGACTCAACTGATACTTTTAAGGTTTCAGGTAGAGGCGAACTTCATCTTTCCATTCTTATTGAAACTATGCGTCGTCAAGGATACGAGTTTCAAGTTTCAAGGCCAAAGGTTATTACTAAAGTAATTGACAATGTATTGTATGAACCAATGGAACTTCTTATTGTTGAAGTTCCAGAAGAATATGTTGGTGCAGTAATGATGAAAATCGGTTCACGTCGTGGCGAACTTGAAAATATGGGCACTCGTGATGGTGGTTCAACTCATCTTGAATTTAAGATTCCAGCCCGTGGGCTTATTGGTTATCGTTCTGAATTTATGACCGATACAAATGGTAATGGCATTATGAATAACCTTTTTGCAGGGTATGAACCTTTTAAAGGTGAAATTGAAACACGAGAAAGAGGCTCTATTGTTGCTCACGAGACCGGTGAGAGTACAGCTTATGGTTTATTCAATACTCAAGACCGTGGTCGATTATTTATAGGTCCCGGTGTACCTGTTTATGAGGGTATGATTGTTGGAGAATGTTCTAAAAATGAAGATTTGACATGTAATATTTGTAAAACTAAGCATCTTACAAATACTCGTGCATCAGGCTCAGATGACGCCTTAAGACTTGTTCCATATACTGTATTATCTTTGGAACAATCAATGGAATTTATTAAAGATGATGAGCTTATGGAAGTTACTCCTGTAAGTATAAGATTAAGAAAGACAATTTTATCAAAAGATTTAAGACTTAAACAGCAATTTAGAAAAAACTAATGCAAAGGGGATGATGCCTTGAAAGGTATGAAAATCGGAATAGATTTTGGTTCATCTTCTTTGAAAATCTTTGCTGAAGGAAAGGGCATTGTCGTTGATGAACCATCCATTGTTGCGATTGACAACGAGACTGGTAATCCTATTGCATTTGGTCAGGCGGCCGATAAAGTCTATGGACGTTGTGTCGATGATATAGGAATTGTAAAAGTTATTAAAAACGGTATTGTTTCTGACTTTGTTATGGCAGAGAGAATGTTAAGATACTACTTACACCGTGTATGTGGAAACAGAATTTATAAGCCTAACATAATCATTGGATTATCATCTAATATTTCAAACCTGGAAAAGAAAACATTCCTTGATGTTGTTACACTTGCTGGTGCAGGACGCGTATGTCTTGTTGATGGAATTCTTGCGTCTGCCTTTGGTTGTGACATACCAACTAATAAAATTGGCGGTAGAATGGTAATTGATATTGGACATAATATAACTGAATATGCTATAATTTCTATGGGTGGACTTGTTGCAAGTGGTGTTATTAAAAGAGGTAGCCAAGCAATAGAAAAAGCAATCTCTAACCATTTAAAACAAAACAGAGATATTCTCATTGGACCACACACTGCCAGAGAAATTAAAAACAAAATCACTTCTGCTAATCCTAGAGAATGTGAATCTGCTCTTTTTATGTCGGGCAAAAGCAATCTTGATGAAATGCCAATTTCATTTGAAATTACGTCAACAGAAGTTTTTCCGTATGTCGATGAGCAAATTAATGTTTTGGTTCAGGATATAAAAGAAGAAATTTCTGCAATTTCACCAGAATTGTTAGCAGATGCTGCTGACCACGGAATTTCCCTTTGTGGTGGTGGCTCATTAATTTTTGATATTGCAGATAGATTGTCAAATCAGTTGGGAATTCGTTGTGAAAATGTTGATGAACCTACACACGCTAAAATACGTGGTATTGGTAAATTAATGCTCGACATTGATTTGCTAGAAAATAACGGCTATCATTTTATCTTTAAAGATGAAATAAAAAATAAAATATATTGATTGGTGGAGGTATTTTTATGTTAAAGAATCTTAAAAAAGTTCTTGCAATTTTTATTTGTATTTGTATTTCCTTGCCTGTAATTTTTATTCCTGCAAGTGCAAGTAATACATACAATTCTGTTGAAGAATATGTATTATCTTCAGCTACTGGTGTTGATAGTGGGGATGATATTGAAAAACAAATTATTTTCTATAAAATATTGAATAAGGTTAGCGATTTCCTTATTAACGATGTTGTTGGTAAGGTATTAAAATTATCTGTTCCTGATTCAGCGGCTGTTGTTGACTATGAAAGCTTTAATATTGATGCTTATGAAAACTTTTATCCTGGAATGGATGAGTTTATAAGTGAACCTCAAGGAGATAAAGTTTGGAGTCTTGGTTATGGTAAGGCTTCAATTTTGCCAGAAGATTTTGGTGAAAAAAGTTATGCAAAAGGTGCATATATTCCTTATGTTTACGGCAATGAAATGTACAAAGATGATGATGGCAATTACGAAGATTTAATGGTTCGAGTTATTATTATGAATGATGGCTCAGGCAGAGGAAATGTATTATTCCTTTCTGTTGACGCTATGGGTCTTGCAAACTCCGATGTTCGTGTAGTTCGAGCTGCTCTTGAAGAAATTGCCAAGAAAAACAATATTGTAAGTATTAATATTTCATGTACTCACATTCATACAGGTATTGATTCACAGGGTGTTTGGACAGACCCAATCGGTTGTCTCCTTAATAACACAATAACTGATACCGTAAAATATGGTGTGCCAAGAGAATTTATTGATTCATTGGTTAAAGGCTCTGTTGAAGCAGTTGAAGCTGCTATTGATGATATGACAACAGGTAAAATGTATTATTCAAGCATAGATGTTGACGAATATGTTTTCGACAGAACAGCTCCTATTTCATATGACCCTAACATCTATAAACTTGAATTTGTACCATTTAATTCAAATGAAACTCCAACTATTGTAGCAACATATGGTTGTCATCCTGAATCTGCAAGTTTTGACTGGAATCAGGATGAAAGTGACCCTTTAAACCTTGATAGAAAGTTTACCGCAGATTTTATCTGGTACACGGAAAAACTTTTAAATTCAGCAGGATATAATTTTATATTTATCCAAGGTAATGTTTCAACTGTTTCATCATCAAGAGGTAATTCAAACGACAACATTGATGGCTCTGCTCATGATGGCGCAATGAGATACGGATATGAAATTGGTTATATTCTTCTCGGTATGAGTATGAATCAGGCTGAAAGAATCGCACTTAACAATGCAACAGGTGATAAACTCGATGTGAATACTCACAAAGGTAATGAGGGTTATTCAGTTTGGTATGAAGACCTTCCAACAGTTGAAAAAACAGAAGTGAAACCTGTACTTAACATCAAATCACAACAATTCTGTGTGCAGATAGAGAATAATATTATTGTTCTCTTAGGAAAGACATCAATCGCAGATAACTTTGTTTTAAAGGATGTTAAAAACAATTACTACACCGTTTCCGAAGTTGGATACCTTGAAATTGGCGATAATATGAAGGTATATATGAGCCCTGGTGAAACATTTGGTGAACTTCTTTTTGGTGGAAGTGGTGCTGAAGGCTTCCCAATGCCTACAATTCGTGAATATACAGGTGAAGACATTATTATCATGGACCTTATGAATGATGCCGCAGGTTATGTTGCTAATGAAGCTAACTATGTTATGGCAGGTTATCAATATAACGAATTAACTGGCGGTTTTGATAGTGATACTTGGTGCTTAATTTCATATGGTAAACATGCAGGTACAACATTCATTAAGAACTTCTACGAAGTATATGATAGCGTAAGGTAAAAATTATAAACCACCCATTCGGGTGGTTTTTTTAGTACTTTAAATTATCTAAACAGTCTTTCAAAAAAACGCAAGACGATAAAAATGCTATTCTTTCGTTTTCCTTTAAATCTAAAACAATAGTATCTTCTACACCGTTTCTTCCAATTATGGTTGGAAGACCGGCGTAAACACCATTGACACCATATTGACCATTTAACAAAACAGATACTGTTAGTGCACTTTTCTCATCACAAAAAATAGCACGTACTATTCTTACAAGTGCCATGCCTATTCCATAATAAGTAGCACTTTTTGCTCTTATTATTTCTTGTGCAGCATTTGTTACACTTTTACTAATATTATACAAGTCATTAAAATTGTATAACCCATTTGATGAATCAATAATATCATATATATTTTTAGTTGTAATATAGGCCTGTGACCATGGAATTATTTCACTGTCTCCATGTTCACCAATTACATATGCATGTACATTTCTTGGGTCTATTTTAAAATAATCACCAAGTAAATATCTTAACCTTGCCGTATCTAATGTTGTTCCGCTACCAATCACTCTTGAACTATCAAATCCAGATAAATCAAGAGTGATTTTTGTCATAATATCAACTGGATTGGTAGCCACAAGAAATATACCTTCAAAACCACTTTTTATAATAGGGGATATAATTGATTTGAAAACTTCATAATTCCGATTTAAAAGCTCAATTCTACTTTCTCCTTCCTTTTGATTGACTCCTGCTGCAATAACAACTATATCGGCATCACAGCAGTCGGAATAATCTCCGTCATAAATTAACATATTTCTTTTAGCGAAGGGGAGACCATGGTTTAAATCCATTGATTCACCATGAGCTTTTATTTTGTTTATATCTATTAACACAAGTTGGTCGCATTCGCCACTATTTAACAGTGCATAGGCGAAACTCATACCAACAAAGCCGGTTCCAATTAGTGCAACTTTTTTCAAGTCCGTCTTTCTCATTAATTTCATTCCTTATATTATTCTTATTTTATATTTTTCAAGCCAATAGTTTATTTGAATAAAATAAGCGATTGTTTGTGGTGTTGTCATTAATTGACCATACCAAGGCTCATTATTCTCTGTATGAATTAGTTTTTCCAATTCGGATTTTTTTATAAATGATAAAATAGGGGAAGAATCAGAATACAATATTTCAGTCAACATTTCTGATACAATATTTAGGTATTCCGGGTTATGTGTTTTTGGATATGGACTTTTCTTTCTCCATAATACCTGCTCAGGTAGAACATCTTTCATCGCTTCTCGCAACAAACCTTTTTCATAGGAGTTGTATTCTTTATATTCCCATGGTACTGAGTATAAATATTCTGCAATTCTATAATCACAGAATGGAACTCTTACTTCCAAGCCACTATACATACTCATACGGTCTTTCCTTTCCAATAATGTTTGCATAAACCAATCAATATTTAACTTCATCATTTCTCTCATTCTTGATTCAAGTTGTGATATTCCACCCAATTTTGAAGTGTTGATAATAGTATCTTTATATCTTGATAAAACATATTCTTCATAGTTTGGGAGATTAATATCATCGTTAATGAAAGAACTTCGGTATTTGATTGATTGGGACCAAGGGAAACCATTAATAGCCCTTATTTTTTTGTCTCTGAACCATGGATATCCTCCAAAAATTTCATCGGCACATTCTCCTGACAAAGCAACTGAACAATGCTTTTTTATTTCCTTGCAGAATAACAATAATGATGAGTCAACATCTGCCATTCCAGGCAAATCTCTTGCATCAACAGCATCTGTTAATGCTTTGGCAAGAGATTTATTATCAAGTGTAACCAAATAGTGTTCACAATCAAGATAATCAACCATTTTTTTGATATATTCTGTATCACTATTAGGTTGGAATTTACTTAATTTAAAATATTTATCATTATTTTCATAAGTAACTGAAAAAGTCTTTAATTTAACTCCTTTTTTTATCATTGAATTATTTGCAAGACTTGATATTATACTTGAATCTAAACCACCTGATAAAAATGTTCCAATAGGTACATCAGACACTAATTGACGTGTTATTGCATCTTCAACTAAAGATTTTACATGTTCAACAGTTTCTTTAAAAGAATCACCATGTTCTTTGTCTTTTAGAGTCCAATATTTTCTAATTCTTATTCCATGATTTGAATAAATACCCCAACAGGCAGGTTTGAGTTCATTTATCCCTTTGAAAATACCACATCCTGGTGTTCTTCCAGGACCTATAAACATAATTTCTGCTAAAGAGTTTTCATTGATAACCGGCTCAACATATTTGTGATTTAATAATGCCTTAATTTCCGAACCAAAGATAAATGAATTATTGACTATTGTATAGAAGAATGGTTTTACTCCCATTCTATCCCTTGCAAAGAATAATTTTTGTTCAAAATTATCCCAAATTGCAAATGCAAAAATTCCATTAAATTTGTTTACACAACCTTCTTTCCAATGTATAAAAGCTTTTAAAATTACTTCTGTATCTGAATGACCTGAAAAATTATATCCAAATAATAATAGTTCCTTTCTTATTTCATCTGTATTATATAATTCACCATTGTAAACGATTATATATTCTTTTTCCCCGAGTTTACAAATCATTGGTTGAATTCCATTTTCAATATCTATAATTGCAAGTCTTGAGTGTATGAGAGAAACATTTTCAGTAATATACATCCCTTTTTGGTCGGGTCCTCGTGGTTCGAGTACTTTTTGCATACGATAAAATGATTCCTTATTATCTTTTACAGAATGAGAAAATGAGACCTCGCCTGCAATACCGCACATATTTATCACCTCATTAAAATCACTACATAATAAAATATGATAAAAATTTTCAAAAATTCATTCTCGAACTTTATTTTATTACCATGTTATGGTATTATATTAACGAGGTGATTATATGAATAGATTTTTAAATCACATCGGCTCTTTTTTTCCAAAACTTCAAAAAGATTTTAAAATATATGATGGTGATGTTTTTTCTTATGTTTATGAAGGTGATTTTTACGAGAATATACCATATCATAAATACATAAAAACAGATATTTCATACCCACTTGATAAAGCAACCTACATCAAGGATTTTGGTGCTATCCCAAATAATTCAACAATAAATAATGCCGATTGTATTAATTCAGCGATTAACTATTGTCATAAGAATGGCGGTGGTATAGTTGTTGTAAGTGGTGGTAATTATACATGTGGTACAATATATCTTAAAAATAATATTGTATTATATATTGAAGAAAATTCATCTATTATTGCTTCACACGATACAAATAATTTCACTGAAAATGCTTTGATTTATGCAGAAAATTGTGAAAATATTTGTATTACAGGTCCGGGTAAAATATGTGGTGAAGGTAATTATTTTTCTTTAAAACCATACTATCCGCCAAAGAAAGAACCATTTGCAAAGGCCCTTGATGTATGGGATTTACGTCAGGAATATCGAAAACGAATTCGTTTTCCTCATAAAAGTAAATATGGCTATTTAATGCTATTAAAGAATTGTAATAATCTTAAACTTTATAATGTTGTACTTGAAAATTCTGCGATGTGGACAGTCAATGTAAACTCATGCAATAGTGTTGATATATCGAATGTAGTTATTAATAATAATCGTCACGTAGCAAATAGCGATGGTATAGATATTTGTGGTTCATCAAATGTGGTTATTAAGGATTGTTTTATTTCAACTGCAGACGATGGAATTACTTTAAAAAATAATATGAGTGTATCAACATCAGGCGATGATGGACTTAAAATAAAAAATAACCTTGATGTTACTTGTAAAAAAGGTATGAGCAACATTTATATTCGAGATTGCGAGGTTATTTCTTGTACAAATGCATTTAAAATTGGTACAGAAACATCACTTGATATCTGTGATGTTACCGTTGAAAACTGTAAATTTTATTTAAAAGATATTTATCCTGCAGGAGTTAGTGGCATTTCTATTGAATCATGTGATGGTGCAAAAATATGTAACATTAATATTTCGGATGTTGAAATGGAATCAATGGCATGTCCGCTGTTTATTAGGCTTTGTAACAGAAATGGTGACAACAAGCCTGAACTTGACGGAAAAGGTGAAATAAACGATATTTCTATTAAAAATATTAAAGCAAATAGAGTTGAAATTCCTATAATGATTATGGGTGTTCCAAAGCAACGGATTAAAAACGTTCGACTTGATAACTTTGATATTAACTACGCAGATGGAAAGGATTATTTTGATTTTCGCTTTAAAATACCTGAACAAGAAAAGGAATATCCTGAATGTAATAGATTTAGAAATATCAATGCTTACGGTGTTTTTGTGCGTCACGCAGAAAATATTTATTTAAATAATATTAAAACTAAACCAAGAGAAAAATCACACAGAAAATTCAAAATTATTATTGATTGCAAAAATTTTATGATGGAATAGGTGAAGGTTATGGATATTCGCGATAAAATGCATAGTGGAGATTTATACTTATCAATGGATGAAGATTTGTTTAATGAACAACTTACATATCTTGATAAACTCTATGATTTTAATACAACAAGACCATTAGAACTTACAAAACGTACAGAAATGCTTAAAAACATGTTTGCAGAAATAGGTGAGGATTGTTATATTGAACCACCATTACATGCAAATTGGGCAGGTAAAAATGTACATTTTGGAAAAGGTGTTTATGCGAATTTTAATTTAACACTTGTTGATGATACACATATTTATGTTGGTGATTATACAATGTTAGGTCCAAATGTTGTACTTGCAACTGCAGGACACCCAATTCTTCCTGAATTGCGGCCACTTGCATATCAATATAACATGCCTGTTCACATTGGCAAAAATTGTTGGCTTGGTTCAGGCGTAATTGTTTTGCCAGGAATTACTATTGGTGATAATACTGTTATCGGGGCAGGAAGTGTAGTTACAAAAGATATCCCTTCAAATGTTGTAGCAGTGGGAAATCCTTGTAAAGTTCTTCGTGAAATAAATGAACATGATAAAGAATTCTATTTTAAAGATAGAAAAATCACTTTATAGACGAAGCTTATACTTCGTCTTTTTGTATTTTTTGTCAAAATTTTGTTGATTATAATTATATAGTGTTGTATAATAAAAAGAACAAATGTACGCGAGGTTATTATGTTTAAACTAGTAAGTAATTATAAGCCAACAGGTGACCAGCCGCAAGCCATTGAAAAGCTTGTTGATGGTGTTGAAAAAGGGTATAATGAACAAACACTACTGGGTGTAACAGGCTCCGGTAAAACATTTACTATGGCTAATATTATAGCTAAACTTAACAGACCTACTCTTGTTCTTGCACACAATAAGACTCTTGCAGGTCAACTTTGTGCTGAATTTAAAGAATTTTTCCCCGAAAATGCAGTTGAATACTTTGTTTCATACTACGATTATTATCAACCTGAAGCATATATTGCAACAACAGACACTTATATTGAAAAGGATTCAGCCATAAATGACGAGATAGATAAACTTCGTCATTCAGCAACATCAGCATTATCCGAAAGACGCGATGTTATAATCGTTGCAAGCGTATCTTGTATCTATTCTCTTGGTGACCCAATTGATTATAAAAGTATGGTTATATCTCTGCGTACAGGAATGGAAAAAAGTCGTGACGAATTTATACAAAAACTTGTTGAAATTCAATATGAGCGTAATGACATTAATTTCATTAGAAATAAATTTAGAGTAAGAGGAGATATAGTTGAAATATTCCCTGTTTACTCAAACGATACTGCAATAAGAGTAGAATTTTTTGGTGATGAAATTGACAGAATAAGTGAAATTAATCCATTGACCGGTGCAGTGAAAAATATTGTTTCCCACGTAGCGATTTATCCTGCATCACATTATGTTGTTTCTCCTGAAAAAATGGAAGATGCTTTAAAAAAGATAAACGATGAGATGGAAAAACAAGTTGCTGAATTTGAAAAGCAAGGAAAGCTTATTGAAGCCCAAAGAATTCGCCAAAGAACTGAATACGATATGGAAATGCTACGTGAAACAGGGTTCTGTAAAGGAATAGAAAACTATTCTGCAATTATGTCTGGTAGAAAGCCAGGAGAGCCACCGTTTACATTATTAGACTATTTTCCTGATGATTATGTGTTATTTGTTGATGAATCTCATGTGACTTTACCACAAGTGAGAGGTATGTATGGTGGTGACCGTTCAAGAAAAGACAGCCTTATTAATTTCGGTTTTCGTTTACCATCTGCTTATGATAATAGACCTTTGACATTTGATGAGTTTTATGAAAAAACAAGACAAAAAATATTTGTTAGTGCAACTCCAGGCCCTTTTGAATCAGAGAAAAGTATTCAGATTGCCGAGCAGGTTATTCGCCCAACAGGTCTTTTAGACCCTGAAATTTCTATTCGTGGTACAGAAGGACAAATCGATGATTTAATATCAGAAATAAATATTAGAGTAGAGAAAAAAGAGAGAGTACTTGTTACTACTCTTACTAAAAAAATGGCAGAAAACCTTACAGACTATCTTTCAGCTCATGGAATAAAAGTAAGATATATGCATTATGATATAGATACGATTGAAAGAATGGAGCTTATTCGTGATTTGAGATTGGGCGAATTTGACGTTCTTATGGGTATAAATCTTCTTCGTGAAGGTTTGGACATTCCTGAGGTGTCATTAATCGCAATTCTCGATGCTGATAAAGAAGGTTTTTTACGTTCTGAAACATCGCTTATACAAATTATTGGCCGTGCTGCTCGAAATGCCAATGGCCATGTCATAATGTATGCTGACACTGTTACAAACTCGATGGAAAGAGCAATAAGTGAAACTTATCGTCGTAGAGACATCCAGATTGCTTACAATGAGGAAAATAGTATTGTGCCACAAACAATTACAAAGGGTGTTCGTGATATTCTTGAAATCTCTACAAAGGATACATCCGGAAAACGCAGAATGAGTATGAATGAAAAGCAAAAGCTTATTGCTCAGTTGACGGAAGAAATGAAATCTGCTGCAAAGATTCTTGAATTTGAGCACGCGGCATATCTAAGAGATAAAATTGAAAAGCTAAAGTCGGAGAAATAAAATGCAACACGATAAAATAATAATCAAAGGTGCAAAAGAGAATAATCTAAAAAATATTGATGTTGAAATTCCAAGGGACAAGTTGGTTGTATTAACAGGTGTATCTGGCTCAGGAAAATCATCATTGGCATTTGATACAATTTATGCAGAAGGTCAAAGACGATATATAGAGTCTTTATCATCTTATGCACGTATGTTTTTAGGTCAAATGGAAAAGCCTAATGTTGAGTCTATTGAGGGACTTTCTCCAGCAATATCTATTGACCAGAAAACCACATCAAAAAACCCACGTTCAACAGTTGGTACAGTAACAGAAATATATGATTATCTTCGACTTTTATATGCAAGAATAGGCATCCCACATTGCCCAATTTGTGGTAGGGAAATTAAACAACAAACTGTTGACCAAATTGTAGACAATGTATTAAATCTCCCTGAAGGAACAAAAATCCAAATTCTTGCACCAATTGTTAAAGGCAAAAAAGGGGAGCATACTAAAGAACTTTCTAATGCTTTAAAAGAAGGTTTTGTTAGAGCAAGAATAGACGGAGAAGTAACTGAATTGTATGAAGATATGAAACTTCCAAAGACATACAAGCATACAATTGATATTATTGTTGACCGTCTAGTTGTAAAGGATAGTATCCGTACTAGACTTGCAGATTCTATCGAAACAACAACACAGCATTCTGGTGGTAATGTAATAATTGATGTTATCGGCGACAAAGAATACCTATATTCCCTAAATTACGCTTGTCCTGAACATGGCATAAGTATTGACGAATTGTCACCAAGGATGTTTTCTTTTAATAATCCTTATGGTGCATGTCCAACATGCACTGGGCTTGGTACATTTCTAAAGGTTAATCCTGACCTTGTAATACCCAATAAAAACCTTTCTATAAGTGAGGGTGCAATCTGTGCTTCAGGATGGGGAAAAGCCGATTCTGGGTCAATTTCAGCCATGTATTACAACGCTATTGGCCGTGAATATGGATTCAACTTAAAAACTCCCATAAAGGATATTACTAAAGAAGGATTAAATGCTATTCTTTATGGTACAACCCATAAAATGAAAATGACACGCTCAACACTTTATGGTTCTGGAACATATATGTCTGAATTTGAAGGGATAGTAAATAACTTAGAAAGAAGATATAAAGAAACAACGAGTGATTGGGCAAGATGGGAAATTGAACAAGTTATGACCGCGTGCGAGTGTCCTGATTGTCTTGGAACTCGTCTTAAATCTGAAATTTTATCCGTTACGGTCGGTGATAAAAACATCAGTGAATTCTGTGATATGTCTATTTCTAAAGCTATTGATTTTATATCTAAGCTCGAATTGACTGATAAAGATGCCTTTATTGCTGAATCAATTCTTAAAGAGATTAAAGATAGACTCAACTTTTTAAACAGTGTAGGTCTCGATTATTTAACTCTTTCACGTTCATCTGGCACTCTTTCAGGTGGCGAAAGTCAAAGAATTCGTCTTGCAACTCAAATTGGCTCAATGCTAATGGGCGTTGTATATATTCTTGATGAACCAAGTATCGGTCTTCATCAAAGAGATAATGATAAACTCATTGACACATTAATACATCTTCGAGATTTAGGCAATACTCTTATTGTTGTTGAGCACGACGAGGATACAATGCGATGTGCAGATTATATTGTTGATATAGGACCTGGTGCCGGTGTTCATGGTGGTGAAATTGTTTGTTCAGGCTCAATAAACGATATTATTACATGCAAGGATTCAATTACAGGTGCATATCTTTCGGGAGAAAGAAAAATTCCGATTCCGACAACAAGAAAGAAGGGAAATGGCAATACATTAACAATCAAAGGTGCAAGGGAAAATAACCTTAAAGGGATTGATGTTGATTTTCCATTAGGTTGCTTTACTTGTATAACAGGCGTATCCGGTTCGGGAAAATCCTCACTTGTTAACGAAATACTTTATAAGCATCTCGCGAATGAGCTTAATGGTGCTAAAAAACCTGTTGGTAAATTTGATGATTTTATTGGCGTTGAACATCTTGATAAGGTAATTAATATTGACCAGTCGCCAATAGGCAGAACCCCACGTTCAAATCCTGCAACATATACAGGCGTTTTCACTGATATTAGAGAATTATTTGCCCAAACTCAGGAAGCGAAAATCAGAGGATATAATTCAGGTAGATTCTCATTTAATGTTAAAGGTGGACGTTGTGAGGCATGTCAGGGGGATGGAATAATTAAAATAGAAATGCATTTCCTTGCAGATGTTTATGTACCTTGTGATGTTTGTAAAGGTTCAAGATATAATCGAGAAACTCTTGAAGTCAAATATAAGGGTAAAACAATAAGTGATGTACTTGAAATGACTGTTGAAGAAGCATTGAACTTTTTTGATAGCATTCCTAAAATCAAGAGAAAGCTTGAAACATTATATGATGTTGGACTTGGATATATCAAATTAGGTCAATCTGCAACAACATTATCTGGTGGTGAAGCACAACGTGTAAAGCTTTCCACAGAACTTTCAAAACGGTCAACAGGCAAAACTATTTATATTCTTGATGAACCTACTACAGGTCTTCATACAGCAGATGTGCATAAATTAATTGAAGTTTTGCAAAAGCTTGTTGATACTGGAAATAGTGTGGTTGTAATTGAGCATAACCTTGATGTTATAAAAACTGCTGACCACATTATTGACCTTGGACCTGAAGGGGGAGACAAAGGCGGAAGAATTATTGCTACCGGTACACCTGAACAAGTTTCTAAAATAAAAAAATCATACACAGGTCAATATTTAAAAAAGATTTTAAATAATAATTAAAAATTTAAATCAGTTATTTAATTATTTTATGGATTAAAATAAATTTCCTTTACGGAGTATCTTTTTATGATACTCCGTTTTTATTTTTTTAAATTTTAAAATAGGGGATGTTGAAAACATATCATAATTGTTGACAATGTTGAAAACTTATGATACAATTATACAAAATAAATA
>JAFYSE010000036.1 GCA_017546665.1 Clostridia bacterium
TGCTATTGGTGGTGCTCGTGCAGGTGTTCTTGAAACAGACTTCAGAACAGAAACAGAAACAGACCTTTTCGGTGAACAGGCAGTTCTTTGCGGTGGTGTTTGTGCTCTTATGCAGGCAGGTTTCGAAACACTTTGCGAAGCAGGTTATGACCCAAGAAACGCTTACTTTGAATGTATCCACGAAATGAAGCTTATCGTTGACCTTATTTACCAGAGTGGTTTCGCAGGTATGAGATACTCAATTTCAAATACTGCTGAATATGGTGACTACATCACAGGTCCAAAAATCATTACTGACGAAACAAAGAAGGCTATGAAGAAAGTTCTTTCAGACATTCAGGACGGTTCTTTCGCAAAAGAATTCTTACTTGATATGTCAAACGCTGGCCGTCAGGTACACTTCAAAGCTATGAGAAAACTTGCAGCTGAACATCCAGCAGAACAAGTTGGTGAAGAAGTTAGAAAGCTTTACAGTTGGAACAACGAAGAAGATAAGTTCATCAATAACTAATCTTAAATACAATTTAAAAACTCCCTTGGAAAACCAAGGGAGTTAATTTTTTATTGTTTCTTGTTTTCACATTGGATTGGGCAGGTTTTGCAGTCGCCCATCATAATGTCATTTACAGTTTTACCTGCAGGAATCATTGGCAATACTCTTTCATCCTTGTCGATTGCACATTCAATCCATACAGGGCCATTTGTTTTAAGCGCTTCTGCAAATGCATCTTTAAATTCTGCGATTGTATCAGCATGATAGCCCTTTGCACCGAAAGCTTCTGCAAGTTTTACAAAATTTGTCTGACGATGTGGGTCAGTTGCTGCAAAACGTTTACCATAGAAGCAACGTTGCCACTGACGAACCATACCTAAAACAGTATTATTCATAATAACTGTAATAACAGGAAGATTATAGCTTACTGCAGTACAAGCCTCGTTAAGGTTCATGTGGAACGAGCCGTCACCTGTGATATGTACAACCTTTTTACTGTCACCTAATGCAACCTTTGCACCGATTGCTGCACCATAGCCATAACCCATTGTACCAAGACCACCACTTGTAAGGAAGCCCCTTGGATGAACATGGTGAACATACTGTGCAGACCACATTTGATGCTGACCTACGTCAGTTACAACAACGGTATCTTCCCCTGCCATATCGCAAATTGCACCAATTAACTGGTGTGGCAAAATCTGTGAATCATCATCCTGTGGAGCATAATCAACTGCTTTATATTCTTCAATCTGTTTAATCCATTCTGCTCTGTCGCCTTTTTTAATAAGAGGTAAAAGATTTTCAAGAACTGTTTTAACATCACCAATTAGATAGTGGTCAACTGCAACGTTTTTATTGATTTCACTAAGGTCAATATCAATTTGAATGATTGTTGCTTTCTTTGCGAAATCACTTGTATCAAGAGCAACACGGTCAGAGAAACGAGTACCGATTGCGATAAGAACATCGGCATCGTCAACAGCTTTGTTTGTTGTATATCCACCGTGCATACCAAGAAGTCCAAGGTTGAGAGGATTATTATAACCAATTACACCTGCTGACATAAGAGTATGGCAAGATGGGATATTTGCTTTTTCTACAAGTTCCAATGCGAGTTCCGATGCATTTGATGAAACAACGCCGCCACCAAACATTACAACAGGTTTCTTTGCCTTATTGATAATGTCTGCAACCTTTTGAAGTTCATCCATATCAATAACTGTATCATCTTTAATTACGATTTTTTCTTTTCTATTAAAATCAGTAACTGCCGCAGTAACATCCTTTGTAATATCAATGAGAACAGGACCTTTTCTGCCTGTATTTGCAATACGGAATGCTTCACGAATTGTATCTGCAAGTTCATTTACATCCTGAACCATATAGTTATGCTTTGTAATAGGCATTGTGATACCTGTAATATAAACTTCTTGGAAAGCATCGCGACCGATAAGGCTCTTACCAACGTTGCCGGTGATTACAACCATTGGAACACTATCCATATATGCAGTTGCGATACCTGTTACGAGATTAGTAGCACCGGGACCACTTGTTGCAAGGCAAACACCTGTTTTGCCCGTTGCTCGAGCATATCCGTCAGCAGCATGAGACGCACCCTGTTCGTGAGCTGTAAGAACATGGTTAATCTTATCACTATATTTATAAAGAGCATCATAAATATTAAGAACTGCACCACCCGGATAACCGAAAATGGTATCTACTCCCTGCTCTATTAAAACTTCAGCCAAAATCTCTGAGCCGTTAAGTTTCATCTTTCTTTCACTCCATGTATTTGCTATTTGTTTGATTTAGAAAAATATTAACTCATATTTTATAATATACACAAAGAAAAATCAAGGGGTTATAACGAAAAAGGCAACAGATTTATTCTCCGTTGCCTTTAATTTTATTCGTTTTCGTTGTTTTCTGTTGTTTCTGTTTCCTCAACAGTATCTTCAACTATAATTTCTTCTTTTGTTTCAATAAATTCTTCAATCTTATCTTCAGGTAAAGCACCTGTTGTCATAAGAGCTTCAAACTGTTCTTTATCAATTTTTTCAAGTTTAATCAATGCTTCTGAAACAATGTGAAGTTGGTCAATGTGTTCAGTAAGAATCTGTTCAGCTCTCTTATAGCCATTATTAATAACTTTTTCAATTTCTTCATCAATTAAGGCTGCAACATTCTCTGAATAATTTCTTGTATGAGTATAGTTTTTGCCAAGGAAAACCTCATCATTATCTGAGCCAAATGCGATTGGTCCGAGTTTTTCACTCATACCATACTTTGTAATCATATTTCTTGCAGTTGCAGTCGCACGCTGAATATCATTTGATGCTCCTGTTGAAATATCATTAAAGATAATCTGTTCTGCAACACGACCGCCAAGAAGTGATACGATATCATCAAGCATTCTTGATTTAAGAAGATGGTCGTTATCTTTTTCCGGTGTATAAAGTGTAAATCCTGCAGCCATTCCACGAGGAACTATTGAAATATGAGTTACAGGGTCTTGGTTATCAAGATAGTAAGATGAAATTGCGTGACCTGCTTCATGGTATGCAGTAATTTTCTTATCTTTTTCAGAAATCTTACGAGATTTCTTTTCGCTACCAACTATAACCTTCATTGTAGCCTCTTCAATTTCAGCCATTGTGATTGCCATAAGCTTACGCTTTGCTGCCAAAAGTGCAGCTTCATTAAGAAGGTTTTCAAGGTCTGCACCTGTAAACCCAACTGTTGTTGCAGCAATCTGATGCAAATCAACATCAGGTGCCAATGGTTTGTTTCTTGCATGAACCTTAAGAATATCTTCTCTGCCCTTAACATCAGGGTAGCCAACTGTTACCTGACGGTCAAAACGACCCGGACGAAGGAGTGCAGGGTCAAGAATGTCAGGACGGTTAGTTGCAGCAATAACAATTACACCTTCATTAGCACCAAAGCCATCCATTTCAACAAGCAACTGGTTAAGTGTCTGTTCACGTTCATCGTGTCCACCACCCATACCTGCACCTCTATGGCGACCTACAGCATCAATTTCGTCAATAAAAATAATTGATGGTTGGTTTTTCTTTGCCTCTTTGAACAAATCACGCACACGGGATGCACCAACACCAACATACATTTCAACAAAATCAGAACCTGAAATCGAGAAGAATGGTGCATCTGCCTCACCTGCTACTGCACGTGCAAGAAGTGTTTTACCTGTACCTGGAGGGCCAACTAAGAGCACACCTTTTGGAATTCTTGCACCAAGTTTTGAAAACTCATTTGGATTTTTCAAAAACTCTACAATTTCTGTCAATTCTTCTTTTTCTTCATCTGCACCGGCAACATCTTTAAAGGTTACTTTCTTACTTTCATCATCTGCACGTTTTACTCTTGCTTTGCCGAAACTCATTGCACGATTATTCTCGCTTGAAATTGATGATGACATTTTTCTAAACATTACAATCATCAATAAAACAAAACCAATAGTTAAAAGTGCTGATGGTAAAATACTGAACAACCAGGAATTAGATGTACCTGCCTCATAGTTATATTTGATAGGTGTGTCGGGATTAGTTTTGTTATACTCACGCACCATATTGTGAACATCTTCAACAAAGATACCCACACTAGGAACTGTATATTCATATTCCTTTTCATCACCCTTGAGTTTATATGTCATTGCACCACTATTGATGTTGACATTATATTCCTCAACTTGTCCCTTATCGAAGTACTCCACAATCTGATAGTACTGCAATTCTTTTTTTGAATCCACGCCCATATAAGCCATAATAAGTCCGATACAAAGAGCGGGAATCAAAATATATGGAACTATTGCTTTCCAATTAATTTTTTTCAAATTTATGTTCACTCCTGTTTATTCATATACCTCAGGTTTTAAAGCACCTATGTATGGTAAGTTTCTGTATTTTTCGTCATAGTCCAAGCCATAACCAACTACAAAGGCATCAGGAATCTGTGTACCAGCATAATCCGCCTTAACATTTGCTTTACGTCTTTCAGGCTTATCAAGTAATGTACAGATTTTTATGCTCTTTGGGTTTCTTGCAGAAAGAACCTTCATAAGATATTCAAGAGTCACACCACTATCAAGAATATCCTCAACAATAAGCAAATCCGCACCTTCAACAACATCAGTATCAAGGTCCTTGATAATCTTTACAACACCTGATGTTTTTGTTCCCGAACCATAGCTTGAAACTGACATAAAGTCAATGGTACAAGGAATTTTAATCTCACGCATAAGGTCAGCCATAAAAAGAACTGAACCTTTAAGTACGCTTACAAGCACAAGGTTTTTATCCCTATAATCCTCTGTTATTTGTGCACCAAGTCTTTTTACTATCGCACTTAATTCCTCTTCGGAAACTAAAACTCTTTCAATGTCATTAAACATTATTTTTCCCCACCTTTGAAATTTTTATATATTTTTTTGTTTCTTTATCAATTTTACAGCGACTTGAAACACCAAAAAATTCCGTCCACACAATTCCGTTATCATCGGAGAGTATTAGCATTTCACCGCGACGATGACCCTCAACCTTTTTCTCATTAAACAACTTTTTCAATGATTTATTAGGTCTTTTCGGCATTTGATAAAAATCTCCATCACGACGATTTCTGATAACCACATTAGTAGATATTTTATCACAATCTATAAATTTGTCTATATCTTGTTTATTAATAATCTGTAAATCTTTTTTTGAAAAGACCTCGACCCCATATTTTCCCCATGGGGCTTCGATATTTTCAGTTTCCAAATCAAAAGCTAATTCAAAATTCTCTGTTTTAACCAGTTTTCCAAAAAACATCTTCTTGTGCTCAATGTTAACTGTCACATTTCCTGCAACATCAACACTTCCGCCTTTTTCAATAAGATTTAAAACCCCATTGATATGCTCACGACTAATATTTTTTGCATTATTTTCTTTTAGTATCAATGATACAATTTGAGTTTTTAATGCCTCGTGTTCATTTTCAAAAACAGAGCAATCATAATACCCATCATTCCTTGACTTTTCAACCAATTCCGTGGCATTACTAAGTACATAATCTCTTGAATTCACAAGGGAATCCATACATTTTGCAAATGCCTTATCAAATGACGGATTAAGCTGAAAAAGTTGGGGTAAAATATTGTGCCGAATCTTATTTCTTGTATAATCGTCACTTAAATTCGTACTGTCAGTAACAAAATTCAAGCCATTCTTCTCAATATATTTCTCAATTTCTTCTCTTGTGCAATCTAACAAAGGTCTTATATAAATATCTCTTACATACGGGATACCACACAAGCCTGAAAGTGACGCACCACGGGACAAATTAAAAATGAAGGTTTCAATATTATCATTAAGATTATGTGCAGTAGCAACTACATCGCATTCTAATTTTTCAAAAAGCTCATATCTAATGCGTCTTGCACATTCCTCAATGCTTTCACCTGTTTTTTGTGCCTCGGCAGGAACATCCGCTTTGTATGAAATAAAATCAATACCATATTTCTCACAAAAGTCTTTGCAGAAATCTAAATCTCTGTCTGCCTCCTCACCACGAATTCCGTGATGAATGTGTATTGCTTTAAGAGACTTAATTCCAAGATTTTCCCTATTAATCATAAGAATATGTGCAAGGCATATAGAATCTGCACCACCTGAAAGTCCGATTCCAACAACACTATCCCTTGAAATCATTTGATGCTTCGATATTGTCCTAATAACCTTATCTGTCATCGTTTATCCTTTCAAGCGTTGAGAACATTGTAAATTCTGGGTTCCAAGCAACTTTAACAGTTTCAGTAGAACCATGCCTGTTCTTACCAACAATAACCTCAGCAATATTTGCAGATTCGGTATCTGAATCTTCTTCGTTATTCTTATAATAATCTTCACGGTGAAGCATAAGGACAATATCTGCGTCCTGTTCGATTGTACCTGATTCACGAAGGTCAGTCATCTGTGGCCTATGGTCAGTTGAATTTTTTGCAACACCACGGGACAACTGTGAACAAGTAACAACAGGAATGTTAAGGTCCTTTGCCATCATTTTAAGTCCACGAGTAATTTCAGAAACCTCGTTCACACGATTTTCCGAACGCTTTGTACCTGACATAAGCTGAAGATAGTCAATAACGATGCAATCCACATCCTTCATACGAAGTGCGCGTGCCTTCATCTCGTTAACATTAATATTTGCTTGGTCGTCAAAATACAATTCACAATTAATAAGATTCTGAAGGGCAAGTCCTAATTTTTCCCAATCGGATTCATTTACATCGCCCGTTCTTAACTTATTACTGATAATTCTTGCCTCAGTAGATACAATACGCTGTGCGAGCTGTTCCTTTGACATTTCCAATGAGAAGAATAGAACCTTTCTGCCCTTAATGGCAATATTTCTTGCAACGTTCAAAGCAAAGCTTGTCTTACCCATAGCAGGACGTGCACCAATAACAATAAAGTCGGAACGATGGAACCCCCCACCTAAAACCTTATCAAGGTAGGAAAAACCTGTCGGAATGCCTATGTATTTTTCCCTCTCCTTGGGGTCAATGCTACCGAGTTTTTTTATTCTTTCAAAAACGTCGTGCATAATAATATCACTGACTTTTGCAGGACCCGACACATTTTTACCACGACGGATATCATAGATTTTCTGTTCTGCTAAATTAAGAAGATGGTCCGGAGAGTCCGTTCCATCACTTGTCTTTTCAAGAATTTCTCTTGCCGTAAGCATCAATGTGCGAAGATAGAACTTATCAATGATAATCTTAATATATGACTCAACATTTTTTGTTGATGGAACTGCATCGGCAATCTTCATAAGATATGTCTTACCACCGATATCGTCATATACGCCTTCTTTTTTCAATTCTTCAAGCACAACAAGAGGGTCAATTCTGCCCCCCATTGTATCAATATTAAGAGTTGCGGTATATATTGCCTTGTGTTGTGGAAGATAGAGATGGTCTATTTTCAACATATCGGAAACTGTTGGCAAACACTCGGGGTCCTTTAAAATAGCACCAAGCACTGCCTGTTCAGCATCAAGGCTATAAGGCAAATTCAAATTTCCAGAAGCCATTAAATTGCTTTCCATAATTATTCCCCTACCATTACAGTCATTTCAGCTACAATATTTGTGTAAAGCTTAACTTCGATTTTATATGAACCAAAGGTTTTAATATCGTCCATTGATATTTTTCTTTTATCAACCTTAACAGCAAACTGTTTTTGAATTTCCGCTGCCACTTCCTTTGATGTGACAGAACCGAAAAGCTTACCATTATTTCCTGCTTTCGCAGTCATTTTAACAATCTTACCCTGAAGTTTTGCTTTTGACTCGTTAGCCGCAGCAACTTCAACATCAATTTTATGTTGATTTGATTGTTCACGATTACGAAGTTCAGTAAGGCTCTGTGCATTAGCTTCTACTGCAAGTCCTTTTGGAAAAAGGAAATTACGTGCATATCCGTCAGATGCTTTAACCTTCTCACCTTTTTTACCTAAGCCCTTTACGTCGGCTTTTAAAATAACATCCATTTTGTATTCCTCTCTTTACACGATTTTATCGATTGCACATTTTAGTTGTGCTATTGCATTTTCTATATTTTCACCTATAAGCTGTGCAGCTGCCATAGTCAAATGACCACCGCCACCAAGTTCTTCCATTACAAGCTGAACATTAATATCCCCATAAGAACGAGCGGAAATATTAACCGTATCACCTGTTAAAAACAATACAAAAGAGCCTTTTACCCCATCGATATTCAAAAGCTCATCGGCAGCCTGACTTGCAACAATTCGTATATTTTCAAGGTCATAGTCAATAACACCGATTGAACAATTCTGATACATTGATGAGTTTTTAATAACCTCACTCTTTGCCTTCTGTGTATCCATGCTGTTTGCAAATAACTGCTTAACAGCAACAGTATCAGCACCCAATGAACGAAGAAATGCTGCTGCCTCAAATGTACGTACACCTGTTTTCATTACAAAGTTCTTTGTATCAAGAGTAATACCGGACATAAGTGCTTCCGCACACGCCTTTGGTACATCAACATCCACATTTACATATTGAATAAGCTCTGTAACCATTTCTGATGCAGATGATGAGAATGGCTCATGGAAGAAAATAACTGCTTTATTTATATGGTCAACGGTCTTTCTATGATGGTCAATAACTACCATTCTATCTACCTTGTCAAACAACTCGGGAGCTTCAAGGAAACTCTGTCTATGAGTATCAACAATAACCAACAAGGTCTTTTCACTAATATGCTCATCAACATCTTCAGGCTCTACAATGAAACTACCCATATCATTTGCAATAAGATGCCTTACAAGTGGCATTGCCAATGATGTTTTAGTTAACATTACAATTTTCGCATCCTTGCCCAAAGCCTTACAAATCATTGCGACGCCCACAGATGAGCCTAACGCATCCAAATCCGCAAAACGATGTCCCATAATCAAAACATTGTCACTTGTTTTAATAAGTTCTTTAATTGCAGATGCAATCATTCTAATTCTAGTTTTGTTTCGCTTTTCAATACCCTTAGAAACACCACCAAAGAATTCGTATTCACCATTCTGTGGTTTTACTGCAACCTGGTCGCCACCTCTGCCCATTGCCATATCCAAGGCTTTACGAGCAATTTTTTCACATTGTGGTAAATTTTCTCCAAGACCTACACCGATTGACAAGGTTAAACCAATTTGCTTGTTTTCGTATGTATAACTACGAACATTGGACAAAATGGAAAATTTATCTTCCATCATTTTTATAAGATTCTCTTTTTCTGCAAAAACGAGAAACTTGGTATTCTGCACTTTTCTGAGAATACAATTATATTTGGCAAACCAGTTTTCAATAATTGTTTCTACTTCACCCAATATTTCAGATTTTTGACTATCTCTGAAATCATTTAAAGCATCGTCAACACTATCAAGAATTATAATCATAAATACAGGACGGGTTGAAAGATATGCAGACTTATATTTTTTCAACAATGTATCATCCACAAAATATAAAGCGTGATATTCTTTATCCTGATACTTCAAAACGCTAGGATATGCAGTATATTTCTTTTTCCCGTATGTGCACTCAATAGATTTTGCTTCTCGTATAGCATCCACACCGTTACCCGATGTGAACTGCTTTACGTCATTCCCCTCATACAAACTGTCTTCAATAAAACAGTTGAAAAATAGTTTATTGTACCAAACGACAGAATCGTTATCATCAAAAAGTACAACAGGTAATGGGAATTTTCTTAACCCCTCACCTTCTTCGGCAATTTGAAGTTTACTGTCTAATGCATTAACGATATCTTCAAGTTTTCTCTTTGAAACAACTCTTATAACAAAACTCACCAACACAAGCCCGACAGTGAGCAAAATGCCTACGAGCGCCACAAGTTTATTATATTTAAGCATAATCAAGCTCATAACAATACAAATTAGGGTTGCAGGAATTGTTATGGGATACGCTTTTATGACGTTTTTTAAGACTTGTTTAAGTCGTCCTTGTTTTTCGTTTTTCATAAACACCTTTTATATTGAATTAATTATTGGAATTACCATAGGATTTCGTTTTGTTCTATCATATAAAAGACGTGATATATCGTCTCTTATTCTGTTTCGTATTGTTCCCCACTCAATAATTCCCTCGTGGATACATTCGTCAATTACAATCTGTGCAACAAGTTTTGCCTCTGCTATAAGCTGTTCAGAATCTCTTACATAGACAAATCCTCGAGAAACTATATCGGGTCCGGAAACCAACATTCCGGTATCTCTTTCAATAACTGCATTGATAATAATCAATCCGTCTTCTGCAAGACGTTTTCTTTCACGGATAACAGCACTACCTACATCACCTACGCCATAACCATCAACAAAGACCTTGCCTGCCGGCACATCTTCTACAACACTCATTTTGCGTTTTGTGATTTCTACCTGTTTGCCATTATCTGCAATATAAATATTTCCCGGAGCGATTCCCATACTTTCTGCAAGTTGAGCATGACTTCTTAAATGCTTTTGTTCACCGTGAACAGGGATAACGAATTTCGGCTTGGCAAGACTCATAATCAAACGGAGTTCTTCCTGACAAGCGTGGCCTGAAACATGAACATCGTACATTTTTTCGTAAACAACTTCTGCACCACGTTTTAAAAGCTCATCAACAACCTTACCAACAGTTTTTTCGTTGCCCGGAATTGGTGTTGCAGAAATAATAACATAGTCCCCTGTACCAATTTCAACTCGTCTATGCTCTGAAAATGCCATTCTATATAGAGCTGACATTGGCTCACCCTGACTACCTGTTGTAATAATAACAAGTTTATCGTGAGGGTATCTTGAAACAGAATCAATACTTACAAGAATTCCTTCGGGCACATTGAGATAACCGAGCTTTGATGCTGTTTCAACAACATTTTCAAGGCTTCTGCCCGAAAGTGCAACCTTTCTTCCAACTGACTTTGCAACATCGATAATTTGCTGTACACGATGAATGTTAGATGCAAATGTTGCAACAATAAGGCGTTTTCCATCTGCCTTTTGGAATAATCTTGCAAAGGATTCACCAACGGTACGCTCACTTGCTGTATATCCAGGTCTTTGAGCATTTGTTGAGTCTGCTAAAAGACAGAGAACACCTTTTTCACCAAGTTTCGCTATTCTTGCAAGGTCAATAACATCACCATCAATAGGTGTTGTGTCAATTTTAAAGTCACCTGTCTGCAAAATAAGACCTGCCGGTGTACTAATTGCAAGTGCCAATGCATCAGGAATTGAATGATTTACATGAATTGCCTCAACCTCAAAACTGCCAAGTTTTATTCTGTCTTTTGGTTTAATTACATTAAGTTTTGCAATATCAAGTATTTTATGCTCACTAAGTTTATTTTCAATAAGACCGATTGTGAGTTTTGTTCCATAAACAGGAATATTAACTCTTTGAAGAAGATATGCAAGACCTCCTATATGGTCCTCATGTCCGTGAGTGATAAAAATACCCTTTATTTTATTAACGTTCTGTTCTACGTAAGTAAAATCAGGGATAACAATGTCAACGCCTAACATATCCGGCTCCGGGAATGCAAGACCACAGTCAACAAGAATCATATCTTCTCCACATTCATAGAGTGTCATATTCTTACCAACTTCATTAAGACCACCTAAAAATGCAATTCTTACTGCTACATCAGGAGCCTTTGGTGTTTTTTCCTTTGTTACCTTTTTACTCTTTGTTTGTTGATTTGTATTTGACTTTTTATGTGTCTGTTTTTTATTCAAAACGCCTTTTTTACTTTTTCCCGGCTTATTTTTAGCATTTGTGTTTTTTTGTTTTACTTCATTCGTCTGTTTAGCCATATTTTGCCTCCTTTTATAAAAATATCATCTTCGATTCAATAACTAATCTATGTAAAATGCTTATAATTACCCATACTATCTCAATATATATTTGTCATAATATAATACTATTTTTTATTATTATTGTCAAGGAAAACACCTATTATAAAAATTCGTATTGTTAAACTTTGAAAATCGTGGTAAAATTGTTTTTAACAAAGATAACACATATTTATTCACAGAGGTTTTTATGGAAAAATTAACTTATGTAGAAATATTTACTGATGGTGCTTGTTCAGGCAATCCCGGACCCGGTGGTTGGGGAACAATTCTGCGTTGTAACGGAGTTGAAAAGGAACTTTCAGGCGGAGAAGAAGAAACAACTAATAACAGAATGGAATTACTTGCAGTTATAAACGGACTTGAAGCCTTGAAAAGAAAGTGCAAGGTTAAAATCTATTCTGACTCATCCTATGTTGTAAATGGAATTACAAAAGGCTGGGCAGAGAGTTGGAAGGCTAATAACTGGCGAAAAGCAGACAAAAAACCTGCACTTAACCCCGATTTGTGGGATAAACTCTTATATCTTTTATCCCAACACGAGTATGAATTTGAATGGGTAAAAGGACACGCAGGGCATCCTGAAAATGAAAGATGCGACAAATTAGCTGTTGCATACTCACAAAAGTTTAAATAATTACATCATTTTTCAAAATTTGGTTGATTATTAAACTAGTTTATGATATATTTGTATGTATATATTGGATATATATGTACTAATTGAAAAGGCGTGATTGAAAAGTGGAAAACAATGTAACCACAACCGTTGTTGAAGAAGCTAACAGCGAAGTATCCGTTGCCAACAGACGTTATCTTCGTCCTAAGGAAATTGCTGCTTATCTTCTTACATCATTCGGACAGAAAAACTTAAGCCAGTATGTTAACGCATTCCGTCAATTCTTTGCGATTAGCTTCCTTGGAATGTCGGGTAGTACATACGGCGTTATTATGTTCATCGAATCAATTTATGATGCAGTTGACGACTCAATCTCAGGTCTTATTATTGACCGTACAAGAACTCGTTGGGGACGTCTTCGTCCATGGCTTGTTATTCCTACCCCATTCTGGGCAGTAGCTATGGTCATGCTCTTTACAACTCCATCATTCCTTGTTCATGAATGGCAAAAAGTTGTTTGGACTATTATTGCAATTTTTGTTTATAACCTTGGTATGTCATACTTTGGTGCATGGACAATTATGCTTTATAACATTACACCAAACAATAACGAGCGTGACAACCTTATTGCAACATCAAAGTTTGCAGACCTTTTTGGTGTATTCCTTCCATCCATCGCATCATTTGCAGTAGGTATTCTTCCAAAGGCAACTGATAACAAAATCGGTATGCAGGATATTTACACAGGATTTGCAGTTATTATCACAGTTATTGCTGCATTTACAGCTTTCTTTGGTTTCTCTGCAATGCGTGAAAGAGTGCCCCTCGCATCCCGTGAACAAATGCAAGAGGTTGGCGTTCTCGAATCCTTCAAAAATGTTTTCAAGAACAGACCAATGTTCATTCTTGTTCTTTCAGGCTTCTTTGCAGGCTTTAAATCAGTTGGTGTTGCAAGTGAAAGCTTCTATTGGATGCACAACTCAAAGAATATTGCTCACGGCTCCATTGCAGGCCTTTTCACAGGTATTCCAAACTATATTATGGTTCCTCTCGCTCCAAAACTTATTCGTAAATTCGGTGCGAAAAAGGTTGCTGTTGCTTCAGGTATCTTTGCAGGTTTTGCTTACGCAGCAACATTCTTTATTGGTCTTGCAGGAATGAACCGCGCAAGCGATTCAAGAGGTTTCCTTGTTGACTGGGATGGTCACAACACAGTAGTCAACCTTGCTATCCTTACACTTTGCCTTACAATCTGTGGTCTTCCAAATCAGCTTTTAAACGTTGCAGGTGCTGTTCTTCAGGGTGACGTTTATGACTATAGCGAATGGAAAACAGGCATGAGAAACGAAGCACTTGTTCAGACTGTTCAGAACTATTTTGGTAAAGCTGCTAACTCAATCACAAACCTTCTTTCAGGCGTTGTTATTTCAGCAGTTGGTTATGTTGCTCGTAAGGATGAATTTGGTAACATCGTTGCAGAATCAAATGAAAAAACACTCCTTGGTTTCTGGGCTGTGTTCTGTTTGTTACCTGCAATCGCACGTTTCCTTTATGGTGTAACACTTTTATTCTTCAATGTTGACGGTAAGTTCAAAGAACAGATGCTCGCTGACCTTGAAGTAAGACGTCGTGAAAAACTTGAAAACCTTAACCTTAACGGTGAGAGCGAAGTTGCTGACGCAGAATAATTTCAATCACGAATATAAATAAATTATCCCCAACTCCATTGAGAGTTGGGGATTTGTTTTGTACTATTCTTTACAGTAAAGTTCAACTTTATTGACAGTTGCCTTAACACGATAGGATGTAATCACAATCTTAATTCGGTTGAGTTTTTGTTTTTTGAATCGGCAAATTCGTTTTGCACCGATTACGGTTGATGAACATATTCTTTTATATCCTTTTCCGTTATCGGCATAAATATCAAAACTTTCAATCTGTTGGCCTGTTGCGATATTTTCTTTTAAAACGATTTTATCAGCTATTATGGTAGAATTGAAAGTCAATTCAACTTCAGGTTTTTCGTCCCCTGCTCCAACTTGCCAATAGCCATTTCCCGTTAATATATTGTTTGCATTATGCTCATCATCAAATTGAGAGGAAGCAGTTACCACACAATCCGTTGCAAGATTTTTTGGGAATTCTTTTCGCAATTCATCACCAAATTGACGAAGTCTTTTTACATCAGCTTTTGCAATTAGACCATCTTTATTAGGTGGAATATTGAGAAGTAATGAAGAATTACCACCTACACTACCCCAATAAATCTGCATAAGCTTTTTAATGGACTTAACCTTGAAATCTTCTTTTTTGTGGTAAAACCAACCGGGACGAATTGAAACGTCAACTTCTGCAGGATACCATATAAAATGCTTACAACCTTCAATAGCCTTTCTGCTACCTAAATCCTGAGTTGTTGCTTCTACTCGTTTTGAGAATTCTGGGTCGTCTTCTTGTTGTGAATGTTCAGCAACATAATCCTGATTACTTACATAATAAGGAACAACACTCCACTCTGACTCTCTTGATTTTCCAGCCTCATTACCACACCAACGGACATCCGGTCCGCAGATGTTTATTACTGCATTAGGTTGTAATTCACGGATAAGAGCAAAGTATGAATTCCAGTCATAGACTTGTTTTTTACCATTTTTTCCTTCACCACAAGCACCGTCAAACCAGAAGCAGAAAATATCACCATACTTTGTGGCAAGTTCTGTAAGTTGATTTTTAAAATATGTATTATAGTCTTCACCTGTACCATAAGTGGCTTCGTGTCTGTCCCAGGGAGAAAGATAGACACCAAATTTAAGTCCATATTCTTCACAAGCATCACTGACTTCTTTTACAACGTCACCTTCGCCGTCTTTATATGGGCTATTTTTCATACAATAATCTGTATAATCACTCTGCCAAAGACAAAAACCGTCGTGATGTTTACAAGTGAGGATAATTGCCTTTAAACCTGCGTTTTTAATCTCTTTAGCCCATTGACGAGCGTCAAGCCTCTTTGGATTAAAAACCGATGCAGGAGCATTTCCATCGCCCCACTCACGACCCGTAAAGGTATTTGTACCGAAATGACAGAAGGCGTACATTTCTAATTTTTGCCACTCTAACTGCCGTGGCGACGGAATTACTTCCGCCGCCACTTCGTAACTCTTTTTATTCTGCATAATTTGTTGCAATAATATCTACACCTGTACCGAGAATGTTTTCGACAACAACATCACCGATATTAACAGGAGCTTTGATAGATGCTTTATTGATGATTTCCATACAGTCAAACATCATACCCTTTGGAATAGGGTTTGCTGATTTTACAGGCACAACATAAGCCTTGCCGCCCTCAACCTTAACAGTTGTTGTAAGCATTCTTGTTGGGTTTGTAACCTCTGTACGAGCATAAGCATCGCCACGTTTACATGTATTACCTGTAACTGACTCAACATTTCCGTCAGCATCAAATGTAACAGTAATTGGGCATCCTAAAGGACAAGCAACACAAACAAGTTCTCTTTTTTCCATTTTTTACGCCTCCACTCTTACATTGATAACTGCATCAGCAGGAAGTTCAGAAATCACTGACTGTTTGAGAGTAACATATTCCATTTCACCAGGACAAAGCTTAACCTTTTTCTTTGAAAGGATTTCCTTACCATCACATTCAACAATGATTTTAGCATTATTATAAACTGCACCAACACGGAAATAAAGCTTAACGTCAGTATCTGTTTCACGATTAATTCTTTGTGGAACAATGTAGCGAACACCATTGATACCTTTAGTATAAACACATTCGCCTGTCACCTTTTCGCCCTTAATGAACTTTGCAGCACCAAGACCTGCAATCTGGCTTTCTTCTGTAACATAGTCAACAAGGTCGTGAACTTGGAGAACATTACCACAAGCAAACACACCTGCATGTTCTGTTTCACGATATTCGTCAACCTTTGGACCACTTGTGATTACGTCAAGTTGAAGTCCTGAATTCTTTGAAAGTTCATTTTCAGGAATAAGACCAACTGAAAGCATCAATGTATCACAAGAAACATATTCCTCTGTACCCGGAATTGGTTGAAGTCTTTCGTCAACCTTTGCAATTGTTACGCCTTCAAGTCTATCCTTACCATGGGTTGCAACAACAGTGCAACTAAGTTTAAGTGGAATACCGAAGTCATCAAGACACTGAACGATATTTCTTGTCAAACCACCTGAATATGGCATAAGTTCGCAAACCATTTTAACCTTTGCACCTTCAAGAGTCATACGACGAGCCATAATAAGACCGATGTCACCTGAACCGAGAATAACAACCTCGTGTCCTGGCATATAGCCATCAATATTAACATATTTCTGTGCAGTACCTGCAGTCATAATACCTGAACAACGGCTACCTGCGATACTTAATGCACCACGTGGTCTTTCACGACAACCCATAGCAAGTACAACTGCTTTTGCCTGAATTTTAAGAAGACCATCTTTTTTGTTAACTGCTGTTACAACATTACCATCGGCAATATCAAGCACCATTGTGTCAACCTTAACATCAATATCTGTGCCTTCAAGCATTTTCATAAATCTGCCTGCATATTCAGGTCCTGATAGTTCTTCGCCGAAATAATGAAGTCCGAAACCGGTATGTATGCACTGTTCAAGAATACCACCAAGAGTTTCTGCACGCTCAAGAACAATTATGCTTTCAACACCGTTTTCTCTTGCTTTAAGAGCAGCTGCCATACCAGCAGGACCGCCACCAACTACAACAAGGTCATAATTTAACATACCGATTCACCTCACTTTGTTCTTTCGTAAATAATTTTTGAGTCGCCACCGAATTTTGTGATGTCACTCATTGGAACGCCAAGTTCATTTGCAAGGATTTCTACAACTTTACTACCACAGAAACCACCCTGACAACGTCCCATGCCTGCACGAGTGCGTCGCTTAACACCATCAACATCACGAGCACCTGCAGGAGCTTTAATAGCGTCAATAATTTCGCCTTCTGTGATTGTTTCGCAACGACAAACAATTCTGCCGTAAGCAGGGTTTTTCTTTATAAGCTCTGCTCTTTCCTCGTCACTCATATGACGGAAACGAACAGGTTCTTCTCTTACATCTGTATATTCAGTTTTTTCTTTAAGTTCAAGTTTTTCGTTAAGGATTTCACGAACATAAAGTGCAATAGCAGGAGCAGATGAAAGTCCAGGAGATTCAACACCCGCAACATTCAAGAAGTTTGCACTCTTATCACACCAACCTATAATGAAATCGTCGTTAACAGGATGAGCACGAACACCTGCAAAAGATGTTATTGCATTTCTTGTTGAAACGATTGGAACTGATTTAAGTGCCTTTTCAACGATTTCTTTAAGTCCTTCAGGAGTTGTTGTAATATCTTCCTTATCTTCAATGTTAAGAGCTGTTGGACCAATAAGCAAGTTACCGTCAACAGTTGGAGTTACAAGGATACCCTTACCCATTTCATTAGGGCATTGGAAAATTGTGTGAATAGCAAGATTACCAACTGACTTGTCAAGAACGTAGTACTCACCTTTTCTTGGTACTAATTCGATTGAGTCGTCACCAACCATTTTTGCTAATTCGTCAGAGAAATTACCTGCAGCATTAATTATGTATTTTGCAGAGATTTCACCTACTGTTGTATCAAGCACATAGCCATCATTATTCTCGTTTATTGCTTTTACTTCACAATTTCTGATAAATTCAACACCATTTGTTACTGCATTTTCAACTGCTGCGATTGTAAGTTCATAAGGACAAACAATACCTGCACTCTCTGAAAGTAAAGCACCAACAGCCTTATCACTGATATTTGGTTCAATTCTGCGAAGCTCTGCTTGGTCAATTACTGAAAGCTCCGGAACACCATTTTTTATACCACGCTCGTAAAGTTCCTTTACGTGGTCCATTTCTTTTTCTGAAAAAGCAACAACTACAGAACCATTCTTTTTAAATGGAACCGAAAGCTTTTCACAAACCTCAGGCATCATAAGAGTACCCTGAACATTGAGTTTTGCTTTAAGTGTGCCGTTCTGTGCGTCAAAACCGCCATGAACAATGGCACTATTTGCCTTTGTTGTTCCCATTGCAACGTCATTACACTTTTCGAGCAAAGCTACCTTAATCTGGAAACGACTAAGTTCACGTGCTATGAGTCCGCCGACAACACCGGCACCTACAACTGCTACATCGTAAGTCATAAATACACCCTTCTTTTTCTATTTTTAGGTGACAATTACACACCTATTCATTATCTATTGCATTATAACACATTTGTACAAATATTTACATAGTTTTTATAAAAAAATATTGACAATTTTTGTTACTTAAATTGTGCATTTAACCTATTACCAAGCTTTTTTATTATTCTCTTTTCTAACCTTGAAATATAGCTTTGGGATATTCCCAATTTATCTGCAACCTCTTTCTGTGTCAATTCTTCTTTTTCGCCTAATCCAAATCGCATATCTATTATTTCTCTTTCTCTTGAAGGAAGTTTTTCAATCATTTCTAAAAGTACTTTTTTCTCGTCATTTTCTTCAATCTCCCGAGTCATTTCATCAACCTCACTTCCAAGAACATCCGCAAGCATCAACTCGTTTCCGTCCCAGTCCGTATTAAGAGGCTCATCAAGAGAAATTTCCATTTTTTGCGATGCAATTTTGCGAAGATGCATTAAAATCTCGTTTTCAATACATCGAGAAGCATAAGTAGCAAGTTTTATGTTTTTTTCAGGTGAAAAAGTGTTAACAGCCTTAATTAACCCTATTGTTCCTATTGAAATCAGGTCTTCAATGTTAACACCTGAATTTTCAAATTTTTTTGCTATATAAACAACAAGTCGTAAATTATGTACAATCAATTTCTCTCTTGCAATTTCGTCTCCATTTACAAGCTTTTCACTTAAAATTTGCTCTTCTTGAATTGATAAAGGTTCAGGCAACGGTATTGGTCCGTTTATGTAATGGACTTCCCTTTTAAAAAACTTCAAATACAATTTCTGCAAAAAAAGTTTAAGATTATTCATTATTCATTTCCCCTTCAAAATTTATGTTTAATATGATTTTATACTCATTTAGCAAAACTGCACTTTCACCTATATAAACTTTGTCCGTATAAAAATCACCGATTGTTATTTTTTGTGGTTTAAAAGCTTTTATAATTGACTCTCCGTTTACAGTCGAAACAGGTACAAGACGTATTGTTTTGTCTGAATATAATTGTGCAAAAATGTTTTTATCCACCATTACAACGGGATAGTCAGAAAATGGCTCTCGTAGATTATTTCCTGTGTCCATAAGCCCCATACAACTAATACTTTTTCCGTCGTTCTCAATAGTTACATAATATTCTTTATTCTTTGATGACTTTTTGTCCGTATATTTAGTTATAAGAGTTATTACACAGTATGAAATCACCGAGCAAATCACCAAAAATGTCATATCAACATCAAAATAGATAATACCGTTTGAATAAATCAAAATATCCTTATCAAAAAATATGTATATGGCGTAAGTCACACCACCAAAAAGGAAGGTAATTGCAAATAAAAAGAAAAGCTTTTTGATAAATTGCTTATATGGTTTGATTTCAAAGGTTACGGCAATCATCAACACACCTGAAAAGATTTTTAGTATTGTCATAATGATACTTAAATACTCTAAAAACAGAAGTAACGACGATATTCCACCTACAAATGCACCTAATGCAATACGCCATCTTTTCGTGTAAGAGTGTGTGATTTTTCTTATTCCCAAAAGTATAAAGTAGTTTACAAGAGTATTTAGAATTATTAGAATATCCACATATACAATCAAATAAATCACCACACAAAAAAATGCTTGATACCATTGTACACGGTATCAAGCATTTAATTTGTCACTGTGTGTCTATACTTTCAAAGAATTCATATAATCTTCAAGAATAAGCACTGCAGAAACTGCATCCACAACAGCCTTTCTCTTTTTGCCACGGACATCCATCGTATTGAGAATATTATGTGCTGAAACTGTTGTAAGTCTTTCATTCTGAAAGTCCACCTGAATTCCTGTTTTTTCTTTTAAAAGTTCCCCGAATTCCTTACAGACTTCACTACGGAAACCATAACTTCCATCCATGTTTTGTGGCACACCCACACAAATTCGTTCAACTTTTCTCTCAACTGCCAAATCCTTAATTTTATCAGCAAGTTTTTCTCTGTCTCTTTCAGTTATAACACATACTGGAGAAGCGAGAATCTGCATTTTATCGCAAACTGCAATTCCCGTTCTTACATCTCCATAGTCCACAGACATAATAATCATATATCTGTTACCTCCAACTCCTCCATAACATTGTTATTTGCGAGAGATTTTGAAAATGCGTATGCACTCTGAACAGATGTAAACACAGGAGTTTTTCTCATAAGTGCTGCACGTCGTATAATTGATTCTTCATCACTGTTTCTATTATTCTGAAGCGTTGAAACAACGTATGAGAATTTATTTGCATTAATCATCTCAACTGCCTGTTCACTATTTGCAGTATTTGTTGCAATATGGTTTGAGTTAAGGAGCTTTGCAGTATCACTTGTAGCATAAATCTTAAAGCCCTGTGACAAGAATTCCTCTGCCATTTTAACCGTATCTGTCTTGTCACTCTCACGAACAGAAACAAGAATTGAACCCGTTCTCTTGATTCTCATACCCGATGCAATCATTCCCTTTAACAGAGCATTGTCAAAGGTATCTCCGATACCCATTACGTCACCGGTTGACTTTGTTTTTTCATCAAGCACCATATCAGCACCCTTAAGCTTTTCAAAACTGAAAACAGGTACACGTACAAAGTATTTCCCGTCCTTATTATTAATACCTGTTTGTGACAGCTTTTCACCTGCCATACAACGGATAGCCATGTCAACTACATCCATACCCGATGCCTTTGTGACAAACGGAACAAGAGTTGTATTTGTTGCAGATGCTTTTGTTACGTAAAGGTCATTATCAAATACAACAAACTGAATATCAAGTGCACCCTTGAATGAAAGTTCTTTAACAATAGCACCAATATATTCGTTTACCGTTTCAAGCATTGAATCATCTACGCTTACAGTAGGTGTAACGGAAATTGAGTCACCCGAATTGATATGTGCCTTTTCAATATGCTCACAAAGTGCAGGAACAAAATAGTTTTCTCCATCAGAAATTACATGTGCTTCAATGCAAGTGCCAACACAGAGTTTTTTGCTGCTTGTATGCTTAACATTTGCATAGTCGAGAATATCAAAAAACTCTATTTTATTTGTTATCTTACGGTAGAAATCATAATCAGGACCGAGAATTTCAACATCGTTATCTTTAAGCATTTCTGATGCTTTAATTGCATTTTCCCCACCGAAAAGAACAAGTGCATATTCCGGTTTTTCTGTTTTAACAACATTAAGAATATCTTCGTTGCACAACGGGTCAATATAAACACGGTCAGCAACATTATAATCAGTTGTTACAGATGCTGGATTATTATTGATTACAATTACTTCAAATCCCTGACTTTTAAGTGAATTGATGGCATGTACTGTGCAGTAATCGTTGTCACCGGTTCTACCTGCAACTGACGGACCACTTCCGATAACCAAAACCTTCTTTTTGTCTGTATTGTTAGCATTTATAAAGATTTTAGCCTCATTATCTGCACCAAAAACAGAATAGAAATATGGTTTCTTAGCATCAAACTCTGCTGAACAAGTATCAATGCTATTAAATACTGCTGAGAGTGAATATTCCGACTTTTCACCTGTGATTTGCTCAATAGCAAAATCTGTAAAGCCCATATTCTTCGCATATTCGTATGATGCTTTGCTATTGTCCGCCTTAACAAGTTTTTCCGTGTCAGCGATATTTTTCAACTTATTTAAGAACCATTTATCAATCTTTGTGATTTCGTTGATTTCATCAATTGAAAAATCTCTGTAAATTGCTTCGTAAACTGCAAAAATACGAGTATCATCAGATTTTCTAATTGCATTTTTCAATTCGTCATCAGTAATATTCTCAAACTGTTCAAGATGAGGAAGATGATTTTTACCTGCACTTCTAATCCCCTTCATAAATGCAAGTTCAAAGCCTGTACCTATTGTAAGGCTCTCACCTGTCGCCTTCATCATTGTGCCAAGAGTACGGTTAGCCTCTGAAAAGCTTTCAAAAGACCATTTAGGGAACTTAACTGCACAATAATCCATTGCAGGTTCATTACAAGCAGTTGTACAGCCTGTCACATCATTTTCAATTTCAAATAGTGCCTTACCAAGTGCAATTTTTGCAGAAACATAAGCAATTCTGTATCCCGTTGCCTTTGAAACAAGAGCAGATGTACGACTTACTCGTGGGTCAACACCTGTTACAAAATACTCTTTACCATCAGGACTTAAAGCAAACTGAACATTACAGCTACCCTCAATCCCAAGGCTTGAAACAATTTTTCTCGCCGCACGACGAAGCTTTGTAAACTCTGAATCTGTAAGAGTTTGTGCAGGAATAACAACTAAACTATCCCCTGTATGAATACCAACGGGGTCAATACTTTCAACACTTGCAACACTTATACAATTATCCTCACTATCACGGATAACCTCAAATTCAATTTCCTTCCAACCTGCAATACTCTTTTCAATGAGAATCTGACTTACGATTGAAGTTTCAAGGCTCTTTTCTGCTTTTGCAGCAAGGCTTTCACGGTCATTACAATACTCTGCACTTTCTCTATCAGGAGTGTATGCAGGACGAACAATAACAGGATAACCCACTTTATCTGCAAAATCACAAGCCTCCTCAACACCGTTAACAACAAGTGCAGGAACTGTTGGCTCACTAATTTCACACAAAGCATCAACAAAGGAATGTCTGTTTTTAACATTACGAATCACATCCTGATTGATGCCGATAAGAACAGTATTTGTTTCTTCAAGATAACCATTCTGTGCAAGTTCAAGGCTCAATTCAAGGCTATCGTCACCACCTGCTGTTGAAAGCAACGCATCGGGTTTTTCTTTTTCAAGAATTCTCTTAACACTTTCTATGTTAAGAGGCTCAATATAAACTTTATCTGCGAAAACTTTATCCGTAGCGAGTGCTGATGGGGATGAGTTCGCAAAAACAACTGTTATGCCTTCTTCTTTTAAAGCACGACAAACCTGTAATGCCGAATAGTCAAATTCAAGGGACTGACCAATTTTAACAGGTCCAGCACCAAGGACAAGAATCTTTTTGTAATTACTCATTTTCTTCACCAGCCATCATCTTAAAGAAATCTCTGATAATAAATCCTGTACTACTGTCCACGTCACCTTTTGGTGTAAACTGAACAGAAAGGCCATTGAAATTCTTATATTTAAGTCCTTCAACTGTATTATCATTAATATTTGTCATTATAATATCCGCATTATTTGAATCAACAGAATCCCTATCAACTGCATATCCGTGATTTTGTGTTGTAATCATAACTTTCTTGAAATTCGCTAAAATTACAGGTTGATTTGAACCTCTGTGACCTTTTTCCATTTTTACAATCTTGAATCCTGATGCCAATGCAAGCATTTGATGACCAAGTCCAATAGCAAAAATAGGAACACCAAGTTTTGTATATGCCTTAATATTGTCTATAAGCTGTGGCTCATCATCAGGGTCAGCAGGACCATCACAAAGTACAATTCCGTCAGGAGAATATTTCATTATTTCCTCTGCATCCGTAAATGCCGGAACAACTGTCACATTACATCCATTAAGTAAAAATGCGTTGAGCTGTTTTCTTGGTGAGCCATAGTCAACTGCCACAACATTATATTTTACATTTTCACCCTTTAAGCAAACAGGCTCTTTAATTGAAATTTCACTGACAGCACCTGAAACTGTATAATTCTCCACCTTATAAAGCAATTCATCAAGATTTTCAAGTGAATCTGTAATCACACCATTCACATATCCCTTATCACGAAGATATCTTGTAAGCCTACGAGTATCAATACCACAGATACCAACAATTCCCCTGCTCTTTAAATAGTCATCAAGGTTCATTTCGTTGCCATCCGAATAAACATCGCACCATTCACGGACAATATAACCATTTGACATAATCTCGCTGCCGTCAGTTTCAGGGTTAACACCACGATTTGCAGCCAGTGGATATGTCTGTGCCACAATCTGACCGTAATATGTAGGGTCGGACAAAATATCAGTATATGATGAAGTACAAGTATTAAACACTACCTCACCAATTGCAACGCCACTCTTCCCCATTGAGTAGCCTTCAAATATTATTTTATCCTGTAATACAAGATATGCTTTTTTTCTTTCCATCATAAAAATCACCTATTTTTATTTAAGGTATATTAAACCACAAAAGCCCATCAAAAGATGGGCATATTATGGATTTTTATTCATCTTCACGAGCCGGAACAACAGCATCTGGATTTGATGGAACCTCAGGCACATTCGGTGTGCTTGGAGTTGTTGGAGTTTCCGGTGTTGTTGGTGTTTCAGGCACATTAGGTGTTGTTGGTGTTTCGGGTGTTTCTGGAGTTGTTGGAGTCTCCGGTGTTTCATTTACACTAGGTGAACCACCTGAACAATCAGTACACACAGCCGGAATATTGGAAACCTTGTACCATCCGGATGCTTTGCTTGTGCATTGGTCACCTGCCAAAAGACCTGAACCCCTACAATATGTTTTCTGAACGACCTTATCTGTATATTTTTCAAAAGATTTTGATTCTAAATCCTCGTGAACTGCATTCATAACACTTCTGAATACCAATGCAGCAGGGTTAAGACCTCTTGTAACAACCTGTTTATTATAGTCATAACCAAACCAAACAGCAGCTACATAGTGTGGAGTACCACCTGCACACCAACGGTCGTAGTTGTCAGATGTTGAACCTGTTTTACCAAAGGTTCTGAAATTCTTAATTCCAAGACCTGAAGCTGTACCACCTGAACCATAGAAAACTGATTGAAGCATTTGATTCATAATGAATGATGTTTCAGCAGATATAACCTGTTCACCTGTTGGCTCATTCTTCAAGATAACGTCGCCTTTGTTATCTTTAACCTCATAGTAGCAATATGGCTCGTAGTATTTACCACCATTACCAAATGTAGCAAAAGCAGCCGCCATTTGTAAGGTTGTAACACCACCATTTGAACCACCTGTCGCAAGAGCAGAAGGTGAAACACTGTCTATGGAATCATTGTACTTTGTAATGTGGAATTTATTTTTAAGATAATTATAACTCTGTTCAAATCCCAATCCTAACTTTAAAAGAATCTGTGCAGGAACAGTATTATATGAAACTTCAAGTGCGTACTGTACGGAAACCTTACTGTCAGGTGAACCTGGGTCACCACCATAGTTTTCCGGCCAAATACTACCCTTCCATTGAACACCATAGTTTGTAACCATAGTTGACCATGTGATTATATCTTTATCAATAGCAGGTGCATAAATTGCAAGTGGTTTAATTGATGAACCTGGCTGACGAACCGCTGATACAGCACGGTTATTGGAACGATTCTGTGTCTTTTCACCTGCACCACCAACCAACGCCACAATTCGACCACTATAATCCATAATTGTAATAGCAGACTGAGCAAGTTCACTTGATGAACCTACGATTTCCGTTGGGAATCCTATACGGTTAGCATAAATATTTTCTGCAGTTTTCTGAGCCTCAACATCAAGAGCTGCATAAATATGAAGTCCACCTGAATAAATCATATTTGTAGCTTCGTAATGTGAATAACCTAATTTTTTCAAATCCGCAATAACTGTGTCAATAACATAGTCAACATAATAGCTCTGAATATTATTATCAGTTACGGTTTCAATACTGATTTCTTTATCATCGTTATTAGCAACATATTTTTCACTATTTGTGAAAATAAGTTCATAAGCCATTGCTTCGTCATACTGTTCTTGTGTGATAACTTCTTGTTCAAGCATCATTCCAAGACAAACTTCCTGACGCTTTTTATTTTCCTCAGGTTTCCACAATGGGTCATATTTACCAGGATACTGTGTAATACCTGCAAGAGAAGCACACTCTGCGAGATTCAATTCAGAAACATCTTTTCCAAAATATGTTTCTGCAGCAGTCTTTACACCATAGCAGTTGTGACTAAGATAAATTGTATTAAGATATGCTTCAAGAATTTCATCCTTATCGTAATATCTTTCCATATTCATAGCAGAAAGCATTTCGTTATACTTTCTGTTAAGGTTACGTCCTGCCTCACCTGTAAGATTTTTAATAAGCTGTTGAGTGATTGTTGAACCACCACGGACTTTACCTGTTGAAAGAGCAGAGTTCACAATACCAAATGTTGAACTGTACCAGTCAACACCTTTGTGTTCATTAAATCTTTTATCTTCAAGAGCAACAAACGCTTTTGGAAGCCATTCGGACATATTTTCCATATCTACCCAAACACGATTTTTCTCACCATGTAGCTTTGTAAGTTCTTCAAACTCACCTGAATCATTTTTTGCATAAATGATTGTTGTTTGGTCCTGATTTTGCTTATAGTATTCGAGGTCAATGATTCTTTCACCATTAACCGTCTTAATCATATCAGTAATTACATACCCACCAACAATAAGACAAGTCAAGCAGAATGTAAACAATACTGCAAAAATGATATTAAATATTTTCTTTGTTTTCGGGGACATCTTTTTCTTTGATGTCTTAGGCTTTTTTCTCATACTTTCCCTCCGAAATAAAGTTATAAATTTATTCAAAATAAGTATAACACATATTTCCTAAAATGTTTAGTATTTTTTTGCATTTTATTTAAAATTAATAAATTGTAATTATTTTGTTAAAAATATACTAAAAGGACGTGTTTATATGAAGTACGAAACCAAGAAAACCATCGCTTTCTTTGCAATTTGCTTCCTCATTCTTTCAACTCTTTTTATAAGATTAAATATTGATATAGAGAAAAAGGAAACCCAAACAACAAGCCCATACCACCATACACAGTACACAGTAAAAGATTTTAACGGAAGAATTGCTGTTTTTGAAAACAACAACACTTATCCTCAAAGCATTTACGATTCTTATACTTCTGTTTTGCCTGAAGACGACCAGAAACGATTAAGAGAAGGTATCGTGGTAAGCAACACTACTGATTTGCAAAGAATTATTGAGGATTATACAAGTTAGTTGATTTTGATTTCCGCTGACTTAACATCACCCGAAATTGTAACTTCAACAATTCCTTTATCACGAATGAAAAAGTCTGCATTTCCACCATTAACAGTTACTGTAAAATCATCTTTTTTATCTGTCATAACAACAATTACAGAGTATTTTTCGTTGTCGCCATAGTATTTAAGATTACAGCTGAATTCCGTTGATTCTTTATTAAAATGCTCATCCATAACCATTGTATCAAGTCCTGTTGAAAGTGTCTTTGGCTTGTAATAAGCATTTGTCCAAATGTTAACAGGTGTTGAAAGTCCACCAAAGTTATGGAACCAACCACCTCTACCCGATGTTATGTTAAACATTTCAAAGGTGTAGTAAGAATATTCAACTTCTCTTTTCCAAGATTTAAGCGCAGTTTCCGCAATACGGAATGCAAAATCTGTCTCGCCTAAATCAAGCATTGTTTTCCATACAAACCATTGATGTGAAAGCCACACGTTACCATTCCAATAACCATTTGTTATGTAGTATGATGCGGTTTTATCAACAGCACTGATACCAACGGGGCTGAACATTTCATCATCGCTCTTTAAGTGACTGAGAATTCTGTCACGCTGACTATTAGTTACTGCACCTGCAATAATTGGATAAATACCATCCATTGTCTTATTAAGGTTTTCACCCTGTGCATTTCTGTATTTTTCTTTATAGTTGCCATTTTCATCGTGGATAACATAAGAGAAGTAGCCACATTCTTCGTCCCAAGAATATTTTTGAAGGGCATTTGAAACTCTATCAATATCTTCAATATACGTCTTCTTATCTTCTTCCCTACCCAAAAGGTCAGCACATATATAGAGAATTTTTGCACAACGAATCACTTGAGATGATGAAATGACAGGTGTCATCCATTTCTGCTTATTCTCGGCATACATAGCCTTTTGTGGTGGCAAATCATCCATACCACTGCAATTATAGAAATAGTCAAACGTTGTTGTAAGACCACTATTGAACTTTGTTGTAGTTGAACCGTTAATCTTACCTGCAAGGAAATCGTAGAACATTTTTACTCTGTCATAATATTTCAAAAGTTCAGTTTTATCCTTTGCACGTTTCAGCATTTCAAGATACTGATAAATATGAACAGGTACAGGAGAGCCGTGGAGCAAGAATGCCCATTGGTCATTGTCTGTCAAATATGTTTCAAGGATATAATCGGCAATATGGGGTGCAAACTCAAGCATATCAAGACCAATAAATCCCGAATCCCATGTGTAGAATGAGTCCCAACGCTTACCGGGTGTGTGGTGAACAACATACTCACCATTACGATAAAGCGGATAAACTGTATTCTGGAAAACAGTTGCTCGGAGAATTCTGTTTGAGAATTCATAGGTTTTTCCTGCATCATTCAAATCAAATTTTTCAAGAGAATTATATGCATTCTCATAGATTTTTTCGTATTCTTCGGTTGTTTTGTACTCTGTTTCGCCAAACGAAAGAACTGCATATTCAACATGTTCAGTATGAGGTTGAACATAGAGAGTATAAACTACTGTATTATGATAAAATCCTTCATCACTATGTTTTTCGGAGAATGAACCTGAAAATGTTTCAAGCATATTCTGGAAGCTTTCATCAGGCTGTGAAATACGAGCAGTAGGGCTATCTTCAAGACAACCTGTGTTAAAATCACGGAAACGAGTAACATTGTTAAATGTTCTTACATAGAATTTTCCATCTACACCATCATATTTATAACTTGCAAGTTTACCAATATCGCAAGTTTTTGTTTCAATTTCAGGGTAGAAATTATGTGTTTTTGATGTTACGGAAACGGTTTCACCACTTTCAGTAACACAGATAAAGTCAAATTCAATTCCACCTGTACCACAAGAAACAAGTTCAACATATAGAGTATTGAATGGAATAGACACAATATTAAAATCTATTGCAGATGGGAAGGTTATTTCTTCACCATTCAATGTCCATACACTATTTTTATCGTCAGTTGTACGATAACGGATGTTAAGAACAGGGTTATTGAAATCGGAAATATCATTGATTTCGTAAGTGATTCTATCCCCTGCTTCTTCACCGAGTTTTGAGTATTTAGGGAGAATATAACGATTATTATCACGGTCACCAAGACCTTTGTGATATGTAAAACCATCATCGAAAAACTCGCCCTTTTTCATTGCGTCAATTACCTGCTTGTCCCAAGGACGAGGAGTATTGTAATCGTATGATTTATAATCAAGTGCTTTTATAAAAATGTTCTTTTCAGGTAATACGGGAGTTGTTGCGTAAACATTTGGATATTCAATAGCAGAGAAAAGGTTAAGAAGGCAAATTTGAGTAATATCCGTATTGTTCACAAACTTTGTACGAACAAGAACACTATCACTATCAAGCTTTGTAAAGGACACATCAGCATAAACCTTGTCCTTCCATTCAAGGTCATAACGATATGAATAGAATGAATAGTCGGATTTTGCTTCCCAAGGGTGAACACCAACGGGAACAGTTACATTTGGTACTCGTGAATCGGCATTTTCGATAGCAGGACTAACAACGCAGTCAAAACGAACACCACCCTCTGTTTTGTGGTCAACAACACGGGAAATACCGCTATATTTCTTTGAATATGGCCCCCAATAGCCCAAATGCTTGTACATTTTTTCTGTTACTTTACTCATAGTGAATACCTCGCATAAAAATATGGAAATATTATACCAAATATCGCAACAGAATTCAATAAATATAACAAAGAAAAAGGTTCCCTATACAGGAAACCTTTTGTTACTCAACTTCAAATAATTCTCGTAGTTCTTCTATGGCTTTTGTTTCGATTCGGGAAACATAGGAACGGGAGATGCCAAGTTTTTGTGCAATTTCTCGTTGAGTTAGTGGCTCGGTGTCATAAAGACCATATCTCATAATTAAAATTTGCTTTTTTCGTTGGTCATTTATGTCATCAATGTATGAATAGAGCTTTTCTGTCTGCATTTTAAGTTCCACATCATCAAAAACCGATTCTGTACTGTAAATTATGTCTGTAAAAGTCAACGGATTACCTTCACTATCGGTATCTATGGGCTCATCCATTGAAATCTCCTGTGCATTCTTTTTTCGTACACGGAAATGCATAAAAATTTCATTTTCAATACATCTTGAAGCATAGGTAGCAAGTCGAGTACCTTTTGTGTAATCAAAAGTATTTATGGCTTTTATAAGTCCGATTGTGCCGATTGAAATAATATCTTCCTGGTCGGAACAATTTGAATAATATTTCTTGATTATATGTGCAACCAGACGCATATTGTGATTGACTAATTTATTCCTCGCATTTATGTCTCCATCTTTATGAAATTTAATTAATTCTGCCTCCTCTTCTTTTGCACTTAAAGGCTTGGGGAAAGAATTTGTGGAGGATAAATGGAGCATAAAATAGAGTATATTGGTCGAAAGACTTTGGAGTAATGATAGTAACATAAAAACACCTCGTGAGAATATATGCAAGGTGTGTTTTGAAGTTTGCAAGTCCTTTAAAAATTTATTAAAAAAGTTCTTGACATTGGGTTTCTTTTGTGATATTATAATCAAGCCCAATACGGAGAGATACCGAAGTGGTTATAACGGAACGGTCTTGAAAACCGTCGTACGGCAACGTACCGTGGGTTCGAATCCCACTCTCTCCGCCAGATGCGGGTTGTAATTTTTTTACAGCCCGCTTTTTAATTAAATAACGCTAAACACGTTACACTTGCAGAAGTACTCAAGTTGGTGACGAGGCGCCCCTGCTAAGGGCGTAGGCCGGGAAACCGGTGCGAGAGTTCGAGTCTCTCCTTCTGCGCCAATAAA
>JAFYSE010000037.1 GCA_017546665.1 Clostridia bacterium
AACAATGGGTAAAATCTTCAAACAAGAGCGTGGCTGGGCATATTATATTATCAGCCCTGACGAAGATTTTGAAAAATGCTTCGGCAGAAAGGCAGATAAACGCAGAAAACTTTATAATGGTATGATTAAATGTCAGTTATATATGTATTATAAATAATTTCGTGGGTGTGAAATTATGAAACATATTTTTGTTGTTAATCCTGTTTCGGGAAAAGGCGTAATCGCAAAAGCGTATATTCCTACAATTGAAAATTATATAAAAGAGCATAATCTTGACGCTGAAATTTATGTAACCAAAGCAAGTCGAGATGGTTTGCATTTTGTTGAAGAAAAAGCAAAATCGGGTGAAAAAATCCGTTTTTACTCTTGTGGTGGTGACTGTACGCTTTACGAAGTTGTAAATGGTTGCTATAAATACCCAAATTGTCAGGTTGCTAATATTCCATTAGGCTCAGGTAATGATTTTTGCCGACTTTTTGGCAAACACACAAATATTAGTGACCATGTAAATGGCGTGCCGGTTAAACTTGACCTTATTGAAACTGATGGTGTGGTTGCAATCAATGAGTGCGCTATGGGGCTTGACTCTGAAATATGCATAAAGCAGGAATATTATAAAAAAATCCCTGGTGTTAATGGCGAATTGGCATATACTCTTGCGGGGCTTGGTTGTCTTGCGCAAGGCAAAACAAAAAATCACTTCAAAATCACTATTGACGATACTGAAGTTTTTGAAGATACATATTTATTCTGTTATATTGGTAATTCCCGTTGGTATGGCGGTGGTTACAAAGCAGCACCAGATGCTATGCCAAATGATGGGTTTATTGATTGTGTAATGGTCCGTTGTGACAGAAGTGCTTTGCGACTTGTACCACTTATAAGCGTTTATAAAAATGGTGACCATGTAGATTTAGACATTACAACTGTTCGTCGTTGTAAAAAGGTGAAGGTTGAAAGTCAAAATCCTGCAGCAGTTAATATTGACGGTGAATGTGAATATGTAACTCAGAAAGAATTCAGACTTTTAGAAAAGGCAATAACTTTTGTAGTGCCACAAAACTCTGATTTTTTGAATATGTAAAATTATTGTAGGGGACGATGCCCACATCGTCCCTTAAACTAATTAAAGGAATAATATTTATGCACAACTTTTTTGTTAATGAAAATCAAAAACAGAATAACCGCTATTTTATAAATGGAACAGATTTTAACCACATTAAAAATGTTTTGAGAATGAATGTTGGTGACACTTTTCTTGTAAGTGAAAATGGAACAAGCAGTCTTTGTGAAATCGAAAGCTTTGAAAGTGATACTGTAATTGTAAAAATTCTTGAAGAAAATTACAACGACACAAGCCTACCTATTAAAATATATCTGTTTCAGGGACTTCCTAAAGGTGACAAAATGGAGCTTATTATTCAAAAGTGTGTTGAATTAGGCGTTTATGAAATTGTGCCCGTGCAGATGAGCAGATGTGTTGTTAAAATTGAAGATAAGAAAAAGAAAAGCAAAAAAGACCGTTGGCAAGCAATTTCCGAAAGTGCTGCAAAGCAGAGTAAGTGTAATGCTATTCCTGAAATTTCAGAAATCCTTACATATAAACAAGCGTTGCAAAAGGCAAAAGACCTTGATTTGCTTTTAGTCCCTTATGAAAGTAAAAATGGAATGGAAGATACAAAAACTGCCCTCAATGAAATCAAAAGTGGTATGAGTGTAGGTATCTTAATTGGTCCCGAAGGTGGATTTGATGAAAAAGAAGTAACCGAAGCTTTCGAAATAGGCGGAAAAGTTATTTCTTTAGGCAAACGTATTCTTCGTACTGAAACTGCAGCAATAACAAGCGTATCAATGTGTATGTTACACGCTGAAATGAATTTGAGTGAATAAAATGAAACAACTTCCTATTGAATTTGAAAACAGAATGAAAACACTTTTAGGTGACGAGTTTGAGGACTTTATAAAAGCCTTTGACGAGCCACCTGTTCGTGCATTCCGTGTGAATACAGATAAGATTTCACTTGAAGATTTTGAAAAAATAAATCCATTTGGTGGCGAGAAAATTCCATATGTCCATAACGGATTTTATTTTGATTATGATGGTATCGGTAATCACCCTTATCACCACGCGGGTATGATTTATATTCAGGAGCCTGCCGCAATGGTGCCTGTTGAGAGCGTTGAAATCCGTGATAATTGGAAAGTGCTTGATATGTGCGCTGCCCCCGGTGGCAAAAGTAGTCAAATTAAGAATAAATTAGGTGAAGATGGTATTCTCGTGTCAAATGAGATTGTTCCATCACGCTGTAAAATTCTTACGGGCAATATGGAACGAATGGGCTTTCAAAATGTAGTTACTACTTGTATGCATCCACAAAAGCTTGTGAAAATGTTCCCACAAAATTATTTTAATATGATTGTGGTTGATGCTCCCTGCTCAGGTGAGGGTATGTTCCGCAAAGAAGATATCGCAATAGACGAATGGTCAACTGAAAATGTGAAAATGTGTGCCGAAAGACAAGCAGAAATTCTTGATTGTGCAGCACAGCTTGTAAAACTTGGTGGCTATATTGTGTATTCAACTTGCACATACTCATTAGAAGAAAATGAAATGACAGTTGACAGTTTTATTGAGCGTCATCCTGAATTTGTACTTGTACCAACAACTGAAAGTGTCCGTGAAAATACTGCTGACGGAATACAGTTTGACGATTGCAAATGTGAGAATATGCACTATGCAAGAAGATGCTACCCACACAAAACAAAGGGTGAAGGACAATTCGTAGCAGTGCTTCATTATGCTGAATCAGATATTGATACTGAATATTTTTCTGTACCATTTGGCAAAGAAAAATCAGATAAAACACTTGTGGATTTTCTTGATGATACACTTGTAACATACAAAAAAGATAATGTGCAGATGTATAACGGAAACCCTGTGTATTTTACACCAACATTCCCCGTGCCAAGGGGCGTTGCCTTTGCTTGTGGTGTAACGATAGGTGAAATCCGTAAAAATTATGTAGTGCCACATCATCAGTTTTTTATGGCGTTGGGTAAAGATTTTAAGAGAAAAATTAACCTTACTGCAAATGGTGAAGAAATCAAAAAATATCTTCACGGAGAAGAATTCAATACAGATTGCCCTAACGGTTGGGCAGTAGTAATGGTTGATGGTTGCACCGTTGGTGGCGTTAAAGTTTCTAACGGAAAAGCCAAAAATCATTACCCAAAAGGATTGAGAACTAAATAAGATTGGCTATTTTTCCGTTATAAGTCCTCGCTCTCAACTCGCAGTATCAATATACAGCTTCGTTTCGGCGAGATTGTATAACGAAAAAATATCTCAATTTTTGAATTAGTAAAAAACAATGAAAGATAATAAAGAAAAATCCGTTCCCATAAGAGAACGGATTTCTGTGTTTTTGGAGCTGCTAACCGGATTCGAACCGGTGACCTCGTCCTTACCAAGGACGTGCTCTGCCTCCTGAGCCATAGCAGCATATTAAATTTGCAAGGGTTATTATACAAGTGTTTTAGGTTTTTGTCAAGAAAATTGTAATGTCAAATTAGGGTTGGTGGGATGTTGTGTGTAGGGGTTGGCGGGTCTCACCTGCCGACCCCTACGAATCATCTTTTCGATAGAATTATAATCTATTATCTTCTTAATCCTTTGGGATAGTGGTTTTTTGCTCTGCCGTTGGAAACTTTAACTCCACCGACTGTGCAACCATCAACCATTACTACTGCCCAACCATTCTGACAGTTGGTGTCAAATTCTTCTCCGTGAAGATATTTTTTGATTTCATCACAATCGGCAGTAAGGTTGATTTTTCTTTTAAAATCCTTTCCCATCGCCATAAAAAACTGATGATGTGGCACTATATAATTCTTACGTATTTCGCCGATTGTTACACCACAGGCAAAAGCCACTCCTCTTGGAACTGGAAAATCAGGAGTAAAATAAACAGGGTTACCATTATACATCTGCACATTATCTTTTTTATAGGTTACAAGTATATCATCAAGAAAATCCACAAGTGTTTTATCTAACTTTTCTTTGCCAAATGGGACAGAAAAATGTTCAGTATCAATATCTGAATCTGCATAATGCAATACTGCTACAAATTGTCCCTCACCCTTTGTTCTATGAGAATAGCATCGTCTTGTGTAATGAATGTTCTCACATTTGCAACCGTCAAACTTTATTCCATCGGCAGTATTTTCCCTTACTCTTTCAGTTACAGGAACAAGCTCAAAATCGGGATGATTCTGCAAAAAGGCATCAACCATCATTTCATTTTCTTCTAACGAATAGGTACAAGTTGAATATACAATATAGCCACCAAGTTTTACAAGCTTCGCCGCACAATCGAGAATTTCCTTTTGACGCTCTGCACACATTTTCACATTTTCGAGTGACCACTCGTCAACGGCTACTTCTTCTTTGCGGAACATTCCTTCACCTGAGCAGGGAGCATCAACCACAATCATATTAAAATAATTTTCTGGGAACATTTTCACAAGCTTTTGTGGATGCATACAGGTTGTAACCACATTTTTAAAGCCCATTCGTTCCATATTTCCCGTTAAAATCTTACATCTTGACGGAACAATCTCGTTTGATACAAGCACACCGTTTTCGCCCAATTTATTCTTAATCTGACTACTCTTGCCACCAGGGGCAGCACACAAATCAAGGACTTTCCATTCAGGTTGAATCTCAATGCTTTCAACAGGCACCATCGCAGCAGGCTCCTGAATATAGAACATACCTGCGTGGTGATAAGGATGGTTACCGATGCCGTCATAGTCGAAATAGAAACCATTAGGAACATAAGGAATTTTCTCAGTTGAAAAAATATTCAGTTTTTCAAAATCCTCAAGAGAAATTTTATCCGTATTCACACGAAATGCTCTTACAGGTTTTTCGTCGTAAGATTTAATAAAATTCTCATACTCATCGCCCAAAAGAGTTTTCATTCTCTCTTGAAATTCAAGTGGTAGTTGTTTCATATTATTCACTCAATTCCATTTCTGCGTGGAGCATACACATACCCACAGATGTAATTGCTGCAGTTTCTGTACGGAGAATTCGTTTTCCAAGAGAAATTACCTTTCCCCCATTTTCTAATGCCAACTCAATCTCTTTTTCGTCAAATCCACCTTCGGGGCCGATTAAAATGCCAACATTCATTCCCTTTTTGATTAGTGAAAGAGCGTCCTTTGTTTCTGTCATTCCGTTCTTGCTTTCATAAGGCACTAAAAGCAAATCCAAGTCTTTTGCTTTTTCCAAAGCCTGTTTGTATGTAACCACATCGAAGATTTCAGGAATTCTATTACATTTACTCTGTTTTGCAGCACTCTCGGAAATACCCTGCCAACGAGAAACCTTACTTTTCTTTTTCTTATCATCAAGTTTCACGACGCAATTAGCCATTTCCACAGGAATTATACATTCCACACCCAACTCAACAGTCTTTTGAATAATTAATTCCATTTTATCTCCTTTGGGAAGACCTTGAAAGAGAAAAATCTTTATGGGAAGGTTTGTGTCGTTATAATTTTCTTCAATTATTCTTGCGATTACAGAATCACCATCAAAATCATCTATTTCACAAAGGTTACTGACACCATTATCACTCACAAGAAACGTATCTCCAACCTTCATTCGCAACACGTTCTTGATATGGTTAAAATCTGCACCTGAAATAAAGTAGCAGTCACCTTGCTTTTGATTGTCTTTCACGAAAAAATTAAACATACCTATCGTCCTTATATAAAAACGGTGGATAAAAATGCCTATCCACCGCCCTACTTTTTATATTAAATCAAGGAATTTTGAGCCACGAGGAACAATAAATGTTATTGCACCCTCCAAGAGCTTGAATTCACGCTCTGTAACAAAAGCACACTCTCCGTCAACATTAACTGCCGCAGGGTTTGTGCTTTCAATCTTCACGTGCTTACAATGAACAAGCTTTGTGAATTCCCAACTAAGATGTTCACCCTTTTTGTATTTTAAGAGAAGTGGAACTAAACCAAATACACCTTTTTTAGCAATCTCAGGAGGATATTTAACCATTACGCAGTCAATAAGACCGTCGTTTGGCATCGCTCCCGGAGCAGCCATATATCCGCCACCGTACCAACGTGAATTTCCGATATAACAGAAAAGGAAATCGTCTTCATAAACTTTGTCGTTATCAATAGTAATCTTGAAATGATTTTTTACCTTACCTTTAATAACACAATTAAGTGCTGAAAGAGTGTAAGCAATCTCTCCGTTCACCATAGGAAGCTTCTTAAAGTCAGCTTGACCTGCACAAACCTCGGAGTCAACGCCCATAGCACACTCGTTAATTGCAACTTGACCATTTGTTTCAATAAGGTCAAGCTTTACAGGTACACCGTTTATATGGTCATCAATGTTTGTGTTTCTTCCAAAAAGACGTGAAAAGTCGTTACCCGAGCCTAATGGAATATTTGCAACTTCACAATTTGGATACTTGTAGCATCCGTTTACAATTTCGTAAAGTGTTCCGTCACCACCACATGAATAAAAACGAACAGGCTCACCATTTTTTGCTACATTTTCTACATAACGCATACCATCACCCTGTGCAGTTGTTACATAGATATCAGCATTAATACCTTTTTCTTTAATGTACTTTTCGATTGTTGGAATGTAGTTTTTCGCGTTTTTGCCTTTACCTGAAACCGGGTTGACAACAAAAATATGTTTCATAACTTTCTCCTAATTACTTGTAATACATATATAATTGGCACTTAATCATACCATTATATAGTTTACGTCTTTTATCTGCTTTTCTGCCGAATACTTTTTCAAATTCTTCATCGGGGCTGATAATATAGTATGCCCAGCCACGGTCGGGAGTAAAGATTTTTCCCATTGTTTTATAAATATCTTCGGCTGCTTTTATATCTAACATTCGCTCTCCATAAGGTGGGTTGCAAATGATAGTACCTTTTTCACTCTTTCGTGCAAAGTCCTTCAAATCTCTCTTTGAAAAGTCAATCTTCATACCAATACCTGCACGTCTTGCATTTTCTCTTGCAACCTCAAGTGCATGGAAATCTATATCAGAACCGTAAGCCATAAAGTCCGCATCCTGAATAACTAAATCGGCAGCTCTCATTCTTTCCTGTTGCCAGAATTTTGAATCAATATTTTCAAATCTTTCAGAAATAAACGAGCGTTTAAGTCCCGGTGCAATATTAAGAGCTTTCATAGCACCTTCAATAAGAATTGTACCTGAGCCACAACAAACATCATAAAGTGTGTGGTAATGACGAAGACGAGCAAGGTCAGCCATTGCCGCTGCAAGTGTTTCTTTAATTGGTGCAGAATTTGCAACAGGTCTATACCCTCTTTTATGAAGTCCCACACCCGATGTGTCAATAAACACTGTTACAATGTCCTTCATAATTGAAAACTGAATCTGATGTACAGGTCCTGTTTCTTCAAACCATGAAATTTTGTATTTTTCCTTAAGTCTTTCGACTACTGCTTTTTTAATTATCGCCTGACAGTCACTTACTGAAAATAATTTTGAGTTAAGTGAATATCCCTTTACAGGAAAGGCATCCGTCTTTGAAATCCACTCTTCCCAAGGAAGTTTTTTTACTCCTTGAAAAAGCTGTTCAAATGTTACAGCCTTAAACTCGCCCATACGGATTAAAATTCTTTCGCTGTAACGTGAGCAAATATTGGCACGAGCAAGGATACTTTCATCGCCTTCAAAGTCAACTCTGCCATTATTAGCAACAACATTCAAAGCATCCATTTCTCGTAATTCTTGTGCAACTAATCCTTCTAAACCTAAAAGGCATGGTGCAGAAAACTTTATTAACATTGAACTTCTCCATTTTTACTTTAATCAAAGTAAGTATAAATGATTAATCAGTAAATGTCAACTTTACACACAAAAAAAATAAGGCAAGTTTTTCAACCTGCCTTACTATATTTTATACGATTATTGCACGCCTGCTGCAACCTGAAGAATTTTACGAGCATCAAAGGCTGAAATCTTGCCATCGCCATTTACATCAGCTGTTTCAAACTGTTTTGCTGTAAATGCTCTCATTCCTGCAACGTACTGTAATACCCATCTTGCATCAATAGCACTAACCTTACCGTCGCCAGTTACGTCACCAGGAATAGCATCCGGCAACATATCATTTTCCTGTGCATACTCGTAAGCATAAGAGCCTACAGGAGCATCAATACAGAACTCCTCGTTACACATATTAAATGCGTTATCTGCAATTTCTGTTACAGATGCAGGAATCGTAATTTTTTTAAGGTTTTCACATTTTTCAAAAGCTGCCTCACCAATTGTTGTAACACCTTCCGGAATCACAACTTCTTCAAATGTTGCACCTACAAATGCACCCTTACCGATTACTGTTACTGTTTCAGGGAAAGTAACATTTGAATAGTCAACAGATGCAGGTGCAAAAATGAGAGTTGTCTGTTCTTTATCATAAAGAATACCGTCTTTTGAGGAGAAGTTTTCGTTACCTTCTGCAACTTCAATCTTTGCTAAATCTACACTATTGCAGAACGCGTAGTCTTCGATTTTTTCCACACTTGCAGGAATTGTGATTTCTGTAAGACCACAGTTGTTGAATGCCATCAAGCCGATACTCTCAAGACCTTCCGGAAGTGCAACTGTTTTAAGTGCAAAGCAATTAACAAAAGCATATCCACTGATTGATTTAACTGTTGATGGAATTACAACTTCTGCAAGAGCTTCACAACCTCTGAAAGCAAGAAGACTAATATTAGTCATACCTTCAGGAATTACAACCTTTGTAAGTTCTTTACGGTCTCTGAAAGCTGCATCTGCCATAACGGTTGTGCCTTCTTTAATTGTGTATTCACCTGTAAGAGTTGTTTTTGCAACAATTACAAATTTACCAATATAAAGCACACCATCTTCCCAGTTTGCTTCATTTTTATAGAAAGCAGTTTTTGAAAAAACTAACTGACCGATTCTTTCAACAGTATCAGCAATCTGTACTGTTTCGATTTCAGGATTACTCCAGAAAGCACGGTTGTCAATAAAAACAACCTTATAACCATCAATTTCCTCAGGAATTACCAAGTCAACTGTGCCCTCTTTTGCCCCTGTAATCTTACAGGTCTTGTCCTCCTCTGAAATAACCTCATAAGTGAAGTCAGGAGTTTCTGCCATTGTCATTACTGCAAATACTGACAAAGCCATTACTAACGCCAAAATAATAGAGATTGTCTTTTTCATAATAATTTCCCTTCCTAAATTTATATAAAAATTTTAGAAAATCCTACACCTAAATTAAACCACAATAACCGACTTTTGTCAAGAAAATAGGACGGGAGATTCTCCCGTCCTGTATATTAATCTTGTGTCATCTTTCTTATATATCGTTTAAAGAATGCTATTGCATCTTCGCAACATGCAATCGGAATTCTTTCGTTTGTACCATGAGTGCAGAGAAGAAGTTTTGTATCTGCTACAAACGGAGCAAAACGATAAATGTTTTCACAAACAGGCTCGTAGTTATAAGCATCTGTACCACCCATTACAAGGAATGGCGTTACAAGATTTTTACTGTTTTGTGCTTCTGCCAATTCTTTAATTGTCTGGAATGCTCTTGAATCTGTTGGTGAAACTTGTGATGATTCTTTACCCACAAGGAATTCAACATCAATATCCTTATTTCTTACACTGTCGCGGATATGTTGTTCAACATCTTTAATTGAAACCCCCGGCATTGTACGGAAGTTAACAGTTACACTTGCCTTTTGTGGAAGCACATTAAACTGTGGGCTACCCTCTGCCATTGTAACTGCTGTACAAGTACGGATAAGTGATGCCGCCGCAGGAATATTCTTGCAAATTGCAAGAATGAGTGGTTGTAAAATAGGAGCATTTACAAGCACCACTCTCAATGGATAACCCGCATTCATACCAACTCTCTTAATAAGTTGTTTGAGATAGTCAGGCATTGTTGCCTTGAATTGATGATTTTCAATATCCTTGATTACGTCTGCAAGTTTACCAACTGCAGTATGCTTTGGTGGTTGTGATGAATGACCACCCTTTGCATTTACGCTAACCTTATAGTTTACACTACCTTTTTCAGCAATACCAACACCTGTAAGGTTAATGTCGAGAAGTTTACCAAGTTTTACAGGAAGAATTGCTCCACCCTCGTCAAGGACTGCTTCAAGATGAACACCCTGCTCTTTAAGATATGCTGCTATCTGCTTTGCGCCATTGTCAGGGGCTGCAACAACCTCTTCATTATGACCTAAGCAGATATAAACTGTTCTTTTTGGACGGAAGCCCTCGTTAATAAGCTCTTCCATACATTCCATAACAGCAATAAGGTGGTTTTTCATATCCATAGCGCCTCTGCCCCAGATGAATTCACCGTCATTATAACCGCTGAATGGCTCGTGTTCCCAATCTTGTTCTGTTCCTGCTGTAATTGGCACAACATCCTGATGAGCAAGCATTGCAATACCATCAAGACTTGGGTCAGTGCCTTCCCATTTATAAACAAGACTTGCATCTGCAACCTTTGTTTTTGTCATTGTTTTATGTACCAATGGGAATCTCTCTTCCAAAAATGCGTGGAAACGGTCAAACTCTGCCCAATCAACAAGTTCTCTGTCATAATTAGAGATTGTCTTGATTTTAATTGCATCACTTAAATCCTTGCAATATTTTTCCATGTTTATCATTTCAGGAAGCAACTTTTCTGTTTCTTGCTTTTTCTCTTTAAAGAAAATTGCACGTATAAGTGTTATTACAACGAATGCACCGAGTAATACTAAAATAATAATGCCTATTTCTTTCATTTTACACACCTCATATATTTTTTTAAAAGCAGGAAAATAGGTCGTGTTTTATGTATTCTTATCTACCTGATGGAATACTTTTAAATTTCCTGTTTTATTGCTACGCTTATCAAGTTCTGCCATAACATCTGAAACCTCAATACCCTCGTTTGCCATCATAACAAAAAGGTGGAAAAGAAGGTCGCTGATTTCACCAACAGTTTCTTCCTTGTTGCCATTCTTCGCAGCAATAATTGTTTCACTACATTCCTCGCCCACTTTTTTGAGAATTTTATCAAGTCCCTTTTCAAAAAGATAGCAAGTGTATGAGCCTTCCTGTTTATTTTCTTTTCTTTCGAGTATTGTTTCGTAAAGATTTACTAATGTATCGTTCATTTCTATCACCTATTTGATTTTATTAAAGAAACAGGATTTACTACCTGTATGACAAGCAGGACCTGTCTGTTCTACTTTTATTAAAAGTGTGTCGTCATCACAGTCACCGTGGATTGAAACTACCTTTTGAAGATGTCCTGATGTCGCACCTTTGTTCCAAAGCTCTTGACGGGAGCGACTCCAGAACCAAGTGTAACCTGTTTCAAGAGTTTTTGCCATTGATTCTTTATTCATATAAGCAAGCATTAAGATTTCTCCCGTGCTCTCTTCCTGAATAATTGCAGGGATTAACTCTGCTTTTACAAAATATTTATCAAGGTTCATTATTTTGCCTCCTTGATTGCATCAACTAAATTCAATGTGCCACTGTAAATACTTCTGCCACAGATTGCACCATACATATTAGCATTTTTAAGGTCAATGATATTCTGAATATCCTTAATGCCACCACTTGCAGTAATATTGCAAGAAACTGCCTCGTTGAGTTTTACTAACTGTGTGAGATTAGGACCTGAAAGCATACCGTCACAATCAATATCTGTAAAGATAACATACTTTACACCAAAATCTTCCATTCTCTTTGCAAGGTCGATATAGTGAGTATCGCTTTTTTCTGTCCAACCTTCAGTTGCAACCATTTCGTTTTTAGCGTCGATTCCAACTGCGATTCTGTCACCAAATTCTTTACAAGCCTCTTTTACAAGTTGTGGATTTTTAAGAGCAGCAGAGCCGATAATTACTCTTTCGATGCCATTCTGAATATAGAAATCAACATCCTTCATTGTACGGATACCACCGCCGACTTCCACTTTAAGGCCACTATTTTTAGCAACATCAAGGAAAATGTCTGAATTGATTCTTACACCGTCAAGTGCACCATTAAGGTCAACCATGTGAATCCATTCTGCACCTGCTTTTTTGAAATTGAGTGCAGTTTCCATATAGCTGTCTGCGACCTTACCCGCTGTTGCAAAGTCCCCTTTATAAAGACGGACACATTCTTTATCTTTTATGTCTATTGCCGGAAAAATAATCATCTCTTAAAGAGTCCCCTTTGTTGAAAGTGTTTTATCTGTTTTTTCTGTTGCAATACTCATTGCGTGGCCAAATGCCTTGAAAATTGCTTCTGCAATATGGTGGGAATTATCCCCATAAGGTGCACGGAGATGAACTGTGATTTTTGCATTATCAGCAACTGCACGGAAGAATTCAACACACATACAAGCATCGAAATCTCCGCACTTTTCCTGTGGGAAATTTGCTTCAAAAACAGTGTATGCACGATTACAAATGTCAACTGCACAAAAACCGAGTGCCTCATCCATTGGGACAAAGAAACTGCCATAACGAACAAGATTGGATTTATCACCTAAACACTCAAAAAGTGCCTGACCGAGTACAATGCCGATATCCTCAACTGTGTGGTGACAGTCAACTTCTGTGTCACCCTTGCAAGTAACTGTTAGGCCGTAACCTGCGTGAGTTGCAAAGGCTGTGAGCATATGGTCAAAGAAGCCAACACCTGTATTAACTTTAACCTCACCACCATCAAGGCAGAGTGTTAAATTTATATCTGTTTCCTTTGTTTTTCTGTTTATTGTTGCAGTTCTCATTATATTTCCTCCAACACTTTTTTGAAAGTGGCAAGCATTTTTTCGTTTTCATCCTTGCTACCTGCAGTAATTCTCAAATAGTCACCCATATTGCGAATAATAATGCTATTCTATTTCATTTTTTCAAAAATCTGCTTCGCATTTTTTGCTTTCATAAATACAAAGTTTGTATGGGTTTCGTAAATTTTTTCGATTTTTTCGCTTTCGATTTTAAGTAATTCTGCGTAAAGCTCTTTCTTTGAATTTACAACTGTTTCAATGCAGCTATCAATATAATCAGGATGTGAGAAAAGCACTTCGCCAAGAGCCTGTGAAACAGAGTTTACATTATATGGTGATTTAACTGCACGAATTACATTAGTAAGAGTTTTGTTTGCAACTGCAAAACCCAGACGAAGTGCAGCACAACCGAGAGCCTTTGAACAAGTCTTTAAAATAATGAGATTATCATAATTTTGGAATTCACCCATTAAGCTCTCACTCACTGCAAAGTCCATATATGCTTCATCAAGGACAACAAGTGCATTAGTATTATTGATGAGTTTTCTTATTTCATCTGCTTTGATAATTCTTGATGTAGGGTTACAAGGATTTGATAAAATTACAATTCTCACATTTTCTTTGTTTGCCATATCAATTACATCATCAATATTCACATCAAGATTTTCATTTTTCTGATACTTTACACTTTCACATTCTGCAATTTCTGCATAGAAACGATACATTGAGAAATCAGGCTCAAGAGTTAAAATCTTGTCACCTTTTTGCAAAAATGCATTCATTATGACTGAAATAATTTCGTCAGAGCCGTTACCTGCAGTAACACAATCAGGGTCAACATTGAAATAGTCTGCAAAACCTTTTAAAAGTTTTGTTGCCATTGGGTCAGGATAACGATTAAGAGCAGAATTTTTAAGTGCTTCAACCATTTCATTCTCGATTTCTTCTGGAACAGTCAAAAAGGACTCGTTGGCATCAAGACGAATTTCATAAGTACCGCTGATTGGCTCATAAGGTGTTAAGTTTTTCACTTTATCATTTAATCGAAACATATTAGTCCTCAAATCTAACTTTTATGGAATTTGCGTGAGCAGTTAAGCCCTCTGTATCTGCAAGTTTAACAACTTTATCCTTGCACTCACGGAGTGCATCTTCTGTATAGTAAATAAAGCTTGATTTCTTAATAAAACTGTCGACGGACAATGGCGAGAAAAATCTTGCAGTACCACTTGTTGGAAGAACATGGTTAGGACCTGCAAAATAGTCACCCAAAGGTTCAGGTGAATAATTACCAAGGAATACGCTACCTGCATTATCCATTCTGCCAATATATTCAAGCGGATTTTCTACACACATTTCAAGGTGTTCAGGTGCCAATTTGTTAGCAAAGTCAACTGCCTTGTCCATATTGTCACAGATAATAATTGCACTGTAATCTTTAAGTGATTTTTCTATAATCTCTTTTCTTGAAAGAGTAGCACATTGACGAGCAAGTTCAACTTTTGTTTCTTCTGCTATTCTTTCACTTGTTGTAATAAGAATTGCAGATGCTAAAACATCGTGTTCAGCCTGACTCATAAGGTCGGCAGCAAGGAATTTTGGATTTGCAGTTTCGTCTGCAACAATGAGAATTTCGCTTGGACCTGCAACCATATCAATATCCACTGTACCATAGAGAAGTTTCTTTGCAGTAGCAACAAAGATATTACCGGGGCCTACAATTTTATCAACCTTCGGCACTGTTTCTGTACCATAAGCTAAAGCTGCAACTGCCTGTGCACCACCCATAAGGAATACTCTGTCAACTCCTGCAATCTTTGCCGCAGCAAGAATGTCTGGATTTGGTGTACCATCCTTTGCAGGGGGAGTTACCATTACAATCTCTTTAACTCCTGCAATCTTTGCAGGAATTGCATTCATAAGTACGCTTGATGGATATGCAGCAGTGCCACCCGGTACATAGATACCAACTCTCTCAAGACCACGTACACGTTGACCCATAATAACGCCGTTTTCCTTTGTTGTGAGCCAACTCTGTTGTTTCTGACGAGCGTGAAAATCACGAATGTTCTCGGCAGCATCTTCAAGTGATTTTACAAAGAATGGGTCGCATTTTTCAATCGCTTTATCAATTTCTTCCTTTGTAATCTCTGCTTTCTGGGGTGCCTTACCATCAAATTTTACTGTATATTCATATACGGCTTTATCACCGTTCATTTTTACATTTTCAAGAATGTCCGTAACGGCAAGAGTAACCTTTTTGTCAACCTCGCCACTTCTTTCTTTAAGTTGTGCGATAAGGGAAACATCTGCCTTACCGTCCGCAAAAACTGTATTTATCATATCATTCACCCTTTGGGATTACTTTTTCTATTTCTTCAAGGAATTTGTCAATTTCCTCACGACGAAGTTTCATACTCGCCATATTAACGATTACTCGTGCAGAAACGGGCATAATTTTTTCTTTCACTTCAAGTCCGTTTTCTTTAAGTGTTGTACCTGTTTCAACAATATCCACAATACCATCGGCAAGATTTAAAAGTGGAGCTAATTCAACAGAGCCTTCGATTTTAATAATCTTAACATCCATACCCTTGCCTTCAAAATATGCCTTTGTAATATTTGGATATTTTGTTGCTATTCTTTTTGTATTAAACCCGTCGTAAAAATCAACACCCTTTTGTGTTGCAAGGGCAAAATCACATTTACCAAGGTTTAAATCCATCATTTCATAGAAGCTTTTTCCGTTTTCTACGATTGTATCCTTGCCAACGATACCGATATCGCAAACACCATGTTCAACATAAGTGATAACATCCGCTGCCTTTGCAAGGACAACTTCGTAATCTCCTGCGTTGAGAATCAAGCGTCTGCCTTTATTAATAAGCTCATCACAATCAATTCCCATTTTTTGAAAAAGCTCAACACTTTTCTTTTCAAGTCTGCCTTTTGTAAGGGCTATTCTCAATTTTTTCATAAGATTTCCTCCCTTACTGTGTCACCAACTACGCAAACTTTTTTAATTCCTTTTGTAAGAGCGTATTCTTTTGTGTCTTCAAGTGTTTCGAATGTACTGTTTTCACAATAAACACCCTCTGCACGAAGATTTTTAGAATATTCCAAAGCCTTTACTATGTAATTTTGTTCACCGAAAACTATGATTTCAGGGATTTTTTCTTTATCAAGTTCATTTCGTGAAAGCATAACATTCGCGAGGTCGCCTGTTTCAATACCAAAACCTGTTGATGGCATATTACGACCAAATTCAGCACCAAGGCTATCGTAACGACCACCTGAAACAACGGAAACACCACTACCCTGCAAATAACCTTTAAAGATAATGCCTGTATAGTAATTTGTTCTGTTAACAAGACTTAAATCAATAACTATTTTTTCGGAAAGTCCCGCATCACACAAAAGCATATATAACTCTTTTAAATAGTCAAGGCTATTTTGTCCTTCGTCGCCTAAATCAATCTGTTTTGCTTGCTCAATAACCTCAAGTCCACCAAAGAATCTAGGAAGATTACGGATACAGTCAGTTACGTCCGATTTTCCGATTCTATCAAGAATATTATTAAGTGAAACAAAATTTCTGCTTTCAACGCAGTCGTAAATTTCACTTACAACATCATCAGTTACATTGAGTTTTTTGCAAAGTTCTTTAAAGAAACCTGCGTGACCAATTTCAAGTTTAAAATCTGCCGATGTGCAACTTTCAATAGCCTCAACAGCAGTTGTAATAACCTCTAAATCTGCACGAAGTCCATAAGCACCCATAAGCTCAATACCACTCTGTGTTGCCTCATCATTTCTACCTGTTAAATTCTTCTGTCTTACAAAAACATTTTGATTATAATAAAGACGAAGTGGCAAACGAGCATTTTGAAAACGAGTTGAAACAAGTCTCGCAATAGGAAGTGTTGAATCGGGACGAAGCACTAAAAGTCTGCCATAAGAATCCGTCAAACTGTAAAGGTCCTCTGGGTTATAGCCTGAACTGTCCCTATTAAACACATCAAAAAATTCTATTGTGGGTGTCATTACCTTTTCATAACCCTTTGATTTAAAGACTGCTGAAAGTCTTTTTTCTGCACAACGGATTGCACGGCTTTCCTGTGCTAAATAGTCTTTTGTTCCTTCGGGCGTAATTTTGGAATAATTTTTCATCTATAAAATGTCCTTTTTACTGTTTTTCGCTTTAGTGTGCTAATATGCTACCATAATAAAGTATAACCGTCAAGTATAATATTACACAAATATATTAAAATCCAAAAAACGAGATTTGTGCAGTTTCAGGTAAGTCGGCAAACGCACCGATTTCCTTTAATGCTGTAACAACTGCACTTGATGCACCTGTTTTTGCTTGGAAATCGTCAATGGAAACGAAGTTTCCGTCACTATTATCCCTACCCTCTACAAGTGCCTTGGCAGCATTTTCACCAACACCTGAAAGAGCCGAGAATGGCATTCTGATTTTTCCGTCTTCTATGTAATAAACATTTGCACGGGATTTATAAATATCAACGGGAAGAAGTTCAACGCCTCTTGCCATCATTTCATTAACAACCTGCAAGGCAGTAAACTGGTCTTTTTCCTTGGTTGTCATTGGTTTTCTGTCCTTTGGCTCTGCATTAAGAGGACCATGGAGTTCAACCATCTTTCTTCTAACAGCATCTCTGCCTTGTGCAACCGTCAACGCATCAAGGTCTCCGCCACGGACAGTCAAGAATGCTGTGTAATATTCAGTAGGCTTATAAATCTTGTACCAACCAAGACGAAGTGCAGCAATAACATAAGCCGCAGCGTGAGCCTTAGGGAACATATACTTGATTTTTCTACAAGAATCCATATACCACTGTGGCACATTACAAGCCTTCATGGCATCTTCCGCACCTTCAGGGAAGCCTACCTTTGCAACAATACCTTTACGGGTTTTTTCCATAATATTGAATGCAAGACCTGAATCAAGTCCCTTATGCATAAGGTATGTCATAATACTGTCACGAGTACCAATAACATCGGAAATTGTACAAGTACCATCTTTAATAAGTTCTTGTGCATTACCAAGCCAAACGTCAGTACCGTGGGAAAGCCCTGAAATCTGTAAAAGGTCGGAGAAACATTTGGGCTGTGCTTCCATAAGCATTCCACGAACAAAATCCGTACCCATTTCAGGAATTGAGAGTGTACCCGTCTGTACACCGATATCATCAGGTGTAAGCCCCAATGCTTCTGGGCTTGTACACAAACTAACAATTTTAGGGTCACACACATCAACATCCATAACAGGGATTCCCGTCATATCTTCAAGATGTTTATAAAGTGTGGGCACATCATGGCCGAGAATATCAAGCTTCAAAATTGTATCGTGCAAGAAATGGAAGTCAAAGTGAGTTGTTTCCATGTCTGATGATGTATCGTTTGCAGGGAATTGAACTGCAGTAAAGTCATAAACATCAAACTCATTTGGAACAACAACCATTCCTCCGGGGTGCTGGCCAGTTGTACGCTTAATGCCGGTACAACCCTTTGTGAGTCTGTCTTCCTCTGCTCGAGTTACAACTTTCCCACGTTCTTCAAGGTATTTTTTAACATAACCATAAGCAGTTTTGTCGGCAACCGTTGCAATTGTACCCGCTTTAAACACGTGGTCACGACCGAAAAGTTCTTCTGTATATCTATGGGCATTACCCTGATAATCGCCCGAGAAGTTAAGGTCTATATCGGGCGCCTTATCGCCATGGAAACCAAGGAATGTTTCAAATGGAATTTCGTGTCCGTCACGAACCATTGGAATATCACAATGTGGGCAATTCTTTGGTGGCATATCAAAGCCTGAGCCATATTCACCATGTAAAAAGAATTCGCTATGACGACACCTTGGACAACGATAATGAGGTGCTAAAGGGTTAACCTCGGAAATACCTGCCATTGTGGCAACAAAGGATGAACCAACAGAACCTCGAGAACCAACGTGATAGCCATGTGCTTCGGAGTCCCAAACAAGCTTTTGTGCGATAATATAAAGCACAGCAAATCCGTGTTTGATAATTGATTCAAGTTCTCGTGTAAGTCTATCTGCAACATACTCGGGAACAGGGTCGCCATACCAATCCTTTGCCTTGTCCCAGCAAATCTGACGCAGTTCATCTTCTGCACCAGGAATTGAAGGCTGGAATGTTCCTTCGGGAATTGGTCTTACCTGCTCAATCATATCCGCAATTTTATTTGTGTTTGTAACAACAACTTCAAATGCTGTGTCTTCACCAAGATATGAAAATTCCTCAAGCATTTCGTCAGTTGTTTTGAAATAAAGTGGAGCTTGGTCATCAGCATCGTCAAAGCCTTTACCCGCCATAAGAATTGCACGGAATTTTGCATCCTCAGGGTCCATAAAGTGAACGTCACCTGTTGCACAAACCAATTTGCCCAACTTGTCCCCAAGATGGATAATCTTTCGGTTAATGTCACGAATATCTTCAAGAGTTTTAATTCTGTTATATTCTTTGTTTCTGTCAGGATTTTTCGCATTGGGGTCAGAGTGGGAATCAATCATAAACCTATTGTTTCCGTCAGGCTGAATTTCAAGATAATCGTAATATTCAGCGATTTTAATAATTTCTTCTTCACTCTTTTCAAGGAGAATTGCCCTAATTAATTCACCTGCTTCACAAGCAGAGCCGAGGATAATACCCTCACGCAATTCATTGAGCTTTGAGCGTGGAATACAAGGTCTTGTGTGATAATATTTTGTGTGTGCAAGAGACACAAGTTTGTACAAGTTTTTAAGCCCAACTTTATTCTGCACAAGCAAAATAATATGGTATCTTGGCAACCTTTCCCAAGAAGTTTCAGGGTCACCAATATCGTCTATCAGGTAACCTTCAACACCATAAATAAGTTTAATATCATCCTTGCCCTTACCCTTCATTGCATCAGGATAGCCTTGAACATTACCGTGGTCAGTAATTGCAATAGCAGGATGTCCCCATTGAATTGCTCGTTTAACAAGCTTGTCGGCACCTGTCATACCATCCATATCGGACATATTTGTATGAAGATGTAATTCAACTCTCTTTTTCTCTGCTTTATCCTGCTTCTTAATCTGCGAAACTGTATTAACTGCAGTTGCAGAGATTATATTCTCACCTGAATACTTGTCGAAAGTCACTCTACCGTAAACGATAACTGTTGCACCTTCGCTCAATGCACCCAAAAATGACTTTGCATTTGCACAGGATTCAAAAATCTTTACTGTATATGAATATGTTTTGTCAGTAATGTTGAAATTGATAATATTATTCTTTCCGTCACGTGTTGTACGCACATCAAGGCTGAAAACTTCGCCCCATACCGCAACCGCACCACTTTCAATGGAAACATCACATAAATTTTGCAAATTTGCAGTACGGATAATATTGCCATAAATTGCTTTTTGTGTTTCAAGGTAAAGTGGAAAACCATCTTTAACCACATGAGGCTTTGATTCGCTTGAACTTGCAGGTGTAGTTGGCTCAGGAATATTCTTTTCTCTGCGAATTTCTTCGTCTGCCTTTTTCTGCATACTGTCAAGGGCAAGTTTTGTGTTAAAATCCTCTTCCTGAATAAGCGTTACGGAATATTCAACACCAAAAACACCTTTGATAATTCTCTCGATTTCCTTGTCGCAGTTTGCAGAAAGAAGAATGTCCTTTCCACCTTTTTTAAGAGTTATTTTTAACTCTTTACCAACAATTTCATAATCTGCATTATTGAAATATCCGTTTGCAACAATAATCTTATCTCTCAAAATCTCAATAATAAGTCCCATAAATTCAGTACGGAAACCAAGTCTTGACTCATCGCAAACAATAGTTATATTAACATTGACAGCCCTTGAAAGTTGACTTTCAAGAGCTTCAATTCTATTTTCTTCAATTTTTCTGTAAGGCTTAATGGTAAGTTTTGCACTCATTTTCTCCTGTGATACTGAAAACCCCACAATATCTGCAAAGGCAATATCGGGATTTTGCCCACAATCGAAATACTCACCAAAAAGTGATTTTACTACTGCCATATGTAATTCACCGTTATATCTTCTCTATTTCCTTTAAAAGTTCTTCTACAATTTCGCTTTCAGGCACTTTTTTAAGCACCTCACCGTGTTTGAAAATCACACCACAACCGTCGCCACCTGCAACACCGATATCTGCTTCCTTTGCTTCACCGGGGCCATTAACAACGCAACCCATTACAGCAACCTTAATTGGCTTATCATAATTCACAAGTGCCTTTTCAACTTTATCAGCAAGACCGATTAAGTCGATTTTTGTTCGTCCACAGGTTGGACAAGAAACTATTTGTGCACAGTCAGTTTTAATTCCTGCTGCCTTTAAAATATCAAAACCAGCCTTAACCTCTGTTACAGGGTCGGCAGTCATTGAAACTCGGATTGTGTCACCAATGCCATCAAGTAAAAGTGAACCGATACCGATACTTGATTTTACAAGCGCCATATTGTGTGTACCCGCTTCAGTAACGCCCAAATGCAAAGGATAATCGCACATATCGGCAACTAATCTATATGCCTTTACCATCTTCTGCACATCAGAAGATTTTATTGAAACGACTATATCGTTAAAATCAAATTTCTCAAGAAGTGAAATATGATACATAGCACTTTCAGCCATAGCTTCAGGTGTTGGTGAGCCATATTTAGCCAACAAATGCTTTTCAAGTGAGCCTGAATTTACACCGATACGGATTGGTACATTATGAAGACGACAAGCATTTGCAACTGCACGAACTTTTTCATCGTCACCGATATTACCGGGATTAATTCTGATTTTATCCACGCCCGCCGCTACACTTTCCAAAGCACAACGATAATCAAAATGAATATCTGCAACAACTGGGATTTTAACCGCATTTTTAACTGCGTACAATGTATTAACTGCCTCTTTATTAGGCACAGTAAGACGGATAATCTGGCATCCTGCTTGTTCTAATTCAACTGCCTGACGAACATTTCCTTCTGCATCCTCTGCAATAACATTGAGCATTGACTGCACAGAAATAGGATTATTTCCACCAATTTTAACATTACCTGCCGTTACAACTCGGCTTTTTCTACGTTCTATCATAAATCACACCATCTTTAATTTTTGATTAAATTTACAATATCATTAAAAGTTACTAACACCATCAAAACGAGTAACAATACAAGCCCTGCGCCGTGAATAAATCCCTCATATTTTGGTTTTATGGGCTTTCTGCGAATTCCTTCAATCACAAGGAAGAAAAGTCTTCCACCATCAAGTGCTGGTAATGGCATAAGGTTAAAAATACCAATATTGATTGTAATAAATGCCATAATATTTAGAGTTGCAATAAGACCTTCTTTGCTCTGTGTAGCACTTGATGCCATATCTGCAATTATATTCACAGTCCCTACGGGTCCTGACAAATCAGTTAAACCATATCTGCCCGTTACAAGGTCGAAAAGACTCAACCAAACAAGTCTTGCAATAGATGCTGTCTGCTTAAAGGAATTTGTTATGACATTTAGAATTGTCGGTTCTTCACCAAGAATAATAAAATCATATTCAATATAAGTATATTTTCCTTCTTTAATTGTTTTGAATGTAACATCTTTAAGCTCTACTTTTTCACCGTCACGACGTACAGTCATATCAAAAATACCGTCGTCACTTCTTGTCATCAAGAAGGAAACGTCCGTTCCTGATAAAACCATTTTTCCGTCAATGGAAAGAATTTCATCCCCTGCTTTAAGACCTGTCTGCTCACTGATTGCATTCTCATAGAAACTATGAATTTTATTTGTTGCAATCAAGTCATCCATTGAAAGAATTGTTGCTACAATTACAACTCCTAAAATAAGGTTCATAATTGCACCCGCAGCAACAATTATGATTTTTTGCCACACCTTTTTTCGATTAAAAGCATTTTCATCTTCGCTTTCTTCGTCTTCGCCCTCCATACTCACGTAACCTCCAATGGGTAAAAGACGGAGAGCATAGGTTGTATCCCCTTTTTTCTTTTTGAAAATTGCAGGACCCATTCCAAGTGCGAATTCATTAACCTTAACCTTGAAAAACTTTGCAAAGGTAAAATGACCCAATTCATGTATTGATATTAAAAGTCCAAAGAACAATATTGCCACTAAAAAAGGCCAAACCTTTGACCAGATTTCCAAAAAATCACTGCTTTCTAAAAATTACTGTTTTGCGTATTTAATTACAAGCTCTCTCGCAAGAATATCTGCATTGTAAACATCATCCACCGTATAGTTTTCAACCTTTGGTGCATCGTTCATCACTTTTTCTACCAACTCTGCAATCTGCAAGAAACCGATTTCACCTTTTCTGAACATAAGGTTTGCCTGTTCATTAGCAGAGTTTGCAAATGCAGGATAAAGGCCTCCACGAGTAATTGCCTCACGACAGATATCCATACAACGGAAAGTTTCATAATCGGGTTTATAGAATGTAAGTGTACCTAATTTTGTCAAATCCAATTCACCTGTAAGAGATTCAATTCTTTCAGGATAAGTAAGTGCATACTGAATCGGAATTTTCATATCGGGAAGTCCCATTTGTGCAATTACTGCATTATCATCATACTCAACAGCAGAGTGAATTATACTCTCTCTGTGAACAACGATTTCAATCTTTGATGGATGAACCGAGAAAAGCCACACTGCCTCAATAAGTTCAAGTCCCTTATTCATCATTGTAGCAGAGTCAATGGTTATTTTTTGTCCCATACTCCAATTTGGATGTTTAAGAGCATCTGCAACTGTTACTTTTTCTAATTCTTCACGAGTTTTCCCGAAGAATGGACCACCACTTGCTGTGAGAATAATTCTCTTTAACGCCTTGTTTGTAGGTTGCCCTTGTAAGCATTGGAAAATTGCTGAATGTTCAGAGTCAACAGGAAGAATATCGACACCCTTTTCCTTTGCTTTTGTTGTAACAAGCAACCCACCTGCCACAAGAGTTTCTTTATTGGCAAGAGCAATCTTTTTATTTGCTTCAATGGCAGAAAGTGTAGGTTTAAGACCTGCCATACCCACAACGGAGTTGATTACAGTATCTGCACTCTCCACCCTCGCACATTCACAAACACCGTCGATACCTGAAAGGACCTTAACATCAATATCGGACACACGATTTTTAAGCTCTTTTGCTGCATTTTCATCAACCAAAGCAGCCACCTGTGGCTTAAATTCACGGATTTGCTCCTCAATTAAATCTACGTTAGAATATGCCGAAAGCGCGGAGACAGAGTAACCGCACTTTCTTGCTGTTTCAAGGCTCTGTGTACCGATTGAACCGGTTGAGCCTAAAATACTTAAATTTTTAGTCATTAAATTGACACCTCGAAGATGTTAAATACTGCATAGAATGCAGCAGAAACAAACATAATGCTATCAAAACGGTCCATAATTCCACCGTGTCCGGGGATTAAGTTACCGAAATCTTTTATACCATAATTACGCTTAATAAGTGATGCTGTAAGGTCACCACACATACCAACAACCGATAATATTGCTGATACAATAATAATTGCCACATAATTATTTGACGGATTTTCAAAGAAGAAATTATTATACACTGCATAGAGAATTACATTTGCAAGGATACATCCGAGAACACCACCGATGGCACCCTCAACTGTCTTTTTAGGACTGATTTTCGGACAAAGCTTGTGCTTTCCTAAAAAACTTCCTGCAAAATATGCAAAAGTATCCGTAAAACAAGCAGAGAAGAGAATAAATAAAATCAAGAAAATTCCGTGGGCATTTGTATATCCTTTGTAGGGGAAATATATTGCCACATCTCTGAAATACATAAGTCTTGTAAATGCAAATGGCACAAAGAGTGACGACATTACAACAAATGATACATCAGAAAATTTTGTGTTTTCGTGATTATGAAGCATTAAGAAACACAAAATCAAAACATAGGTAGTAATCAAATATTCAGTTTTTAAATTAAGCGTATCAATCTGCTCTAACAAAAAACCATACTCGTAAAAAATCGGGAATGATGTTGATACAATAAGGCTTAAAATCATTATGGGTTTGTTTTTAAGTCCGATTGAACGATTAAGCTCGTATGTTGCCATAAAGCAAAGGAACATCGCAAAAACAAGGAACACCCAAGTATGCATAAATACTAACGCAGATATTCCGATTGCCGTCCACAAAAGACCGAACACTATTCTTTTTGCCATAAAATATCCTCTTTCAAATTATTTTGATACTATCCTCAAACACCGCCAAAGCGTCTGTTACGCTTTTCAAATTCCCTTAATGCCTCACAGAGATTTTCTTCTGTGAAATCCGGCCACAAAACATTTGAAAACCAGAATTCCGAATAAGCTGACTGCCATGTCAAGAAGTTTGATAATCTGTATTCACCACTTGGTCTGATAATCAAATCCGGGTCAGGAAGATTTTTTGTGTAAAGGTTCTGGGAAATCATTTCTTCTGTTATTTCATCAGGAGAAATCTCACCTTTTGCAACCTTTTCTGCAATTGCCTTTACACCCTGAGTAATCTCGTGGCGGCCACCGTAATTAACAGCAAGGTTCAAAACAACCTTGGTTTCATATTTACTTACATTTTCAATATGCTCCATTAATGCCTGAATATCCTCAGGAATTCCGGTACGGTCACCAACAAATCGTAAGGTTATACCTTTTTCTTTGTTTTCTTCTGTTCTTTCGTCTGCTTCAATAAGATATTCACGGAAAAGTTGCATAATCGCATCAACTTCTTCCTGAGGGCGTTTCCAGTTTTCAGTTGAAAAAGCATAGAAAGTCAAGCACTTAACACCTACGTCGGCTGCGAATTCGCCGATTTTCCGAAATGTTTTTGCCCCCTCAATATGCCCCTTATATCTTGGCAAACCTCTCTCCTTTGCCCATCTGCCATTACCATCCATAATAATGCCAATATGCTTAGGCAAAACAGAGAATTGCGGAATATTTTTCTTATCCATAACTTCAAAAATAAGCAAATCAAGGCGGTATTACCCGCCCTTAGATTTGTTTATATCTCCATAATTTCTTTTTCTTTCTTATCGGCAATAGTGTCGATTTCTTTTATGAATTCATCAGTGATTTTCTGAATTTTTGTTTCTGCATTCTTCTGGTCGTCTTCAGTAATTTCACTGTTCTTCTTCATAGTCTTGATTTTATCAATACCATCACGACGGATTGAACGGATTGCAACCTTTGATTCTTCAGCAGTCTTACTTACATCCTTGCAAAGCATCTTTCTACGTTCCTCTGTGAGAGGTGGAAATGTAAGACGGATAACCTTGCCATCGTTCATTGGTGTAATTCCAATGTCAGATGCCTGAATTGCCTTTGAAATAGGATTAATTGTACTTACATCCCAAGGCTGAATAACAAGAACTCTACCTTCGCTTACTGAAACAGCAGCCATCTGCTGAATTGGTGTTGGAACACCGTAATAGTCAACAGAAATCTTATCAAGAACTGCAGGAGTTGCTCTACCAGCTCTCATTCCTGCAAACTCCTTTTCAAGAGCCATAATGGTCTTGTTCATTTTTTCTTTCATTGTATCAAAAACTGTATTCATAATGTTTCTCCTTTATGTTTATTTCTCGTCAACAACGAGTGTACCAACTGTTTCACCTTTAATAGCCTTAACCATATTTTCAGGCTGTTGAAGATTGAAAACAAGAAGTGGAATTTTATTGTCACGGCAAAGAGAAGCAGCAGTACTATCCATAACTGCAAGTCCCTTGCTTAAAATATCATGATGAGTAATAACATCATACTTAATTGCATCATCAAAACGATTTGGGTCCTTGTCATAAACACCGTCAACGTTTGTTGCCTTAAAGATAATATCAGCATCAATTTCAGCTGCACGGAGAGCTGCTGCAGTATCAGTTGAGAAGAATGGGTTACCGGTACCACAACCGAAAATAACAACTCTGCCCTTTTCAAGGTGACGCTTTGCACGATGGCTGATGTAAGGCTCGGCAATTTTATTCATTTCAATAGCAGTCTGAACTCTAACAATAACACCCATCTGTTCAAGTGAATCAGCAAGTGCCAATGAGTTCATAACAGTTGCAAGCATACCGATATGGTCTGCTCTTGTTCTGTCCATATCGCCACTGCTACGACCTCTCCAGAAATTACCACCACCAACAACGATTGCGATTTCAGCGCCCATATCTGCCATTTCCTTTACTGCAGAACAAACGCTGTTTACTGTGTCAAAATCAAAGCCGTGTTTCTTATCCCCTGCAAGAACTTCGCCACTGACTTTTAATAGTACTCTTTTATACTTTGGTTCCATAATAAAACACCTCCACGGTAAACACAATTTTCCGTTTACCATATTTAGTATATTTTACATTAAAATAGCCTTTATGTAAAGAGTATTTTTCAATAAAATACGACCTTCTTCTTGCTACAAAGTGCATATTGACTTAAATCGACAAAAGTTATATAATCAATATGGTTATTTTCTCTATGTTGGCGTAAGGTCAACATTATTTTTTGTTATATTGAGGTGTTTTCCTTGTCAAACTTTCCTTTTGACTTAAAAAAAATATGTAATATGTTTTCTCTTAACGGAACATTTACAGAATATGATAAAATCAATAATGGTCACGTTAACAGTACGTTCACCTTGACTTTTGAAGAAGATGGTGAAATTGTAAAATATGTTCTTCAGATGATAAATACTGAAGCATTCAAAAATCCCGAAGGACTTATGAATAATATTGTGGCCGTTACAAACCATATCCGTAAAAAGAACGAGGAGTTAAACATTCCATGGGCAGACCGTGGAACGCTCACTTTCCTTCCTTGTAAAGACGGTAAATATTTCTATATTGACGAGAAGAACAACTGTTGGAGAGTTTATAGATTCATAGATGATGTTTTCACCTACAATGTTATTGACGATGAACAGGTTTTCTTGAATGCCGGTATAGCTTTCGGTGATTTTCAGAATCTTCTTTCCGACTTTGATGGCTCTACTCTCTATGAAACCATCGAAAAATTCCACAATACTGCATCACGTGTGGAAAATCTTAAAAATGCAATCCTCGAAAACCGTGCAGGAAGACTTGATAGTGTAAAAGATGAAATCGAGTTTGCATTAAGTCACGAAGAAGAAGCGCACGTTCTTGTTGACTTGATTGACGAGGGTAAACTTCCATTGAGAGTTACTCACAACGACACAAAGCTCAACAACATTCTTTTTGACAAAGATTCAAACAAGGGAATTTGCATTATTGACCTTGATACCGTTATGCCAGGTCTTTCACTTTATGACTTCGGCGACAGTATCCGTTTCGGTGCAAACACGGCATCAGAAGATGAAAAAGACCTTTCGAAGGTAAGCTTAAGTCTTTCACTTTATGAAGCTTATGTTAAGGGCTATCTCAGCAGTGCAAAAGATGCTTTGACAGACCTTGAAAAAGAACTTCTTCCCATGGGTGCAAAAATGATGACCTATGAATGTGGAATTCGATTCCTTACTGATTATCTCAACGGCGACATTTATTTCCACACCGATTATCCTGAACACAACCTTGACCGTTGTCATACACAATTTGAACTTGTTAAAGACATAGAACGCAAGTGGACAGAAATGCAGGAAATCACTAAAAAATACAGTTTATAAAATTAGGCTAAAACTCCTATTCCACATAGGAGTTTTATTTTTCTATCCCTTGAAAATATGGTACCGTAATGATATAATGAGAACAATAAATCAACTTTTGGAAAAGGTGATGTTTTATGATTTTTGACACATTGGAAAACATAAAGAATTATGAGGGTCTTGGCAGAGTCTATATTGCTCTTGATTTCCTTTCTAAAACCGATTTTTCTCAAATGGATTTGGGAAGATATGAGCTTGATGGGGATAATATTTTCTATATGGTACAGACTTATGAAACCGACCCCGACAAAACCATTTCCGAGGCACATAAAAAGTATATTGACATTCAATTTATGGTTAATGGTGAAGAAATCATAGGTGTTGCGCCTATTTCCTGCGAAAAGATTGAAACTGAAGCAAAACCCGAAAACGATGTATGGTTTTATGAATGCAAAACAGAGCCATTAACACTTTTTAGTGGTAGTTTTATGGTGCTTTATCCCAACGATTTACACTGTCCCGGCGTGGCAGTTAATGAGCCAAAAACCTGCCATAAAGTAGTAGTGAAGGTGAAAGTATGATTAACAATATTTATTCAAAAAAGATAACTGAACTCCGTGAAAAAAGTGGAATGTCACAGTCAGGACTTGCGGACAGAGTAAATACTGATACAGAAGCTGTCATCTCGTGGGAAAATGGCGAAGTTGTGCCTTCTGCCGAAGAATTTTACAAAATGGCAAAGCTTTTTGAGGTTTCAATGGACGTTTTCTTTGAGGCTGAACAACCCAAATCGGAAAGAGAATCACTCAAGGGAATGGAATCTCTTAACCAACTTTACAGAATTGGCAGAGGTCCATCAAGCTCCCACACAATGGGTCCTGAAAAGGCTTGTGTTCTCTTTAAAAATAACAATCCTGACGCAGACGATTTCAAGGCTATTCTCTATGGCTCACTTGCAAAAACAGGTAAGGGACACTGTACTGACACGGTTATCGAGAGCACTCTTTCCCCTATTCCTTGCAAGGTTGAATTTGACTATCTCAAAACAGATATTGAACATCCTAACACAATGGATTTGTATGCTTATAAAAATGGTGAACAGACTGATTTCATCCGTGTTTTCAGTGTTGGTGGCGGACGAATTGAGTTTGAGGGAAGTTCTTCTGCAAAAGAACCCATCGTTTATGAATTAAGCACATTCAAAGACATTAAGGCTTATTGTAAAGAGAAAAAATACAGACTTTGGCAATATGTCCAAGAGGTTGAGGGTGAATACATCTGGGATTACCTTGCAGAAGTTTGGAAGACAATGAAGGATGCTGTTGAACGAGGTATTGAAGACGAAGGTATCCTTCCGGGTGGTCTTGATGTGCAGAAAAAGGCAAAATATCTTTACAATATGGAACATATTGGCGAAAGTGCAGAAACAAGGGAAAATCGTGAGGTTTGTTCCTATGCTTTTGCAGTAAGTGAGCAAAATGCATCAGGTGGAAAAATCGTTACCGCTCCAACTTGTGGTGCGTCAGGTGTTGTACCTGCTGTGCTTTACTATATGCAATTAAAACACGGCTTTACTGACCGTCAGATATTACAAGCCCTTGCAACAGGTGGACTTATTGGTAATCTTATTAAGACAAATGCATCCATTTCAGGTGCAGAATGTGGCTGTCAGGCAGAAATCGGTACAGCTTGTGCTATGGCCGCCGCTGCATTGGGTGAACTTTTCGGACTCAAACGTGGTAAAATTGAATATTCTGCCGAAATTGCTATTGAGCATCACTTGGGACTTACTTGCGACCCAATTTGCGGTCTTGTGCAAATTCCTTGCATTGAGAGAAATGCAGTTGCTGCTATGAGGGCAATAAACGCAGTTAATCTTGCGAGTTTTTTGAGTGAAACAAGAAAAATTTCACTTGATAATGTTATTACAACTATGAAGAAAACTGGTATGGATATCCACGCAGCATATCGTGAAACAAGCGAAGGTGGACTTGCAACCTTGGACATATAGGAGAATATTATGCCATACTTATTTACACACTTTAAAGAAAAATACACTCCTGATGGTGAACAGGTTTATTTTGGAATTAGTCGTGACGGACTTAACTGGGAACAAGTTAATAACGGAAACCCTATTCTTACAGCTGAATTAGGTGAAAAAGGTTGTCGTGATATTGAGATTATCCGTCTTAAAACAGGTGGTTTTGTAATTCTCACAACGGATTTGTGTGTCGCCTATCGTTACGACGAAAATCTTCAACTTGATTGGTCAAACATCAACAGAACAGGTAGCAAATGTTTGAGAATGTGGAAAACAGATGACCTAATAAATTTCAGCGAAGAAAGACTTGTGTATTTCGGTCGTGACGACTTCGGTTGTATGTGGGCACCTGAAATTTTTTACGATGAATTCAATGACGAATATCTTGTTCATTGGGGTTCGACTGTTGCAGAAGATGATTATAAGCACATGTCAATTTATTGCTCTGTGACAAAGGATTTTGAAACATTCTCAATGCCAAAGTTATTCTTCACAAAGGACAACGAAATTCTTGATACACATATTCAAAAGGTTGGTGATACATATCACCTTTTCTATAAAAATGCACATAATCCGTCAATGAATATGCATGCACTATCCAACAATCTTTACGGACCTTTTAAGCATGATGAAAAGTTGGAAGAATATATGCATAATCTTGACAAGCCAGGTTCATACGAAGCACCGACAGTTTACACTCTCCCTGACGGAAGATGGTGCTTGATGCTCGATTTCTTTGGTTGTGAAAAAGAAAAAATGGGCTATGTGCCATTTATCTCCTCAAAGCCGGGTGACACGGATTTTACTCGTTGTCCTGAATTAGTTTCTTTCCCATACGGATTTAAGCACGGTGGTGTAATTGAAATTACTGATGAGGAATATGAAAGACTTAAAAACATGTAAAAATAAACCGTAGGAGTCCTACGGTTTTCTTTTATTCTTCTGTATTTTCCATGGGTTGTATTTCGTCAATGGATTCAACGACTAATGGCTTTTGAACTTCTTCCTGCTGTTTTTGTGTTCTTTCGTCAAGCCATTCTATAATGTCGGCATAGACCTCATCACGATTTATTTCGTTGAGAATTTCATGACGTGCACCCTCATAGATTTTCATCGAAACATTTCGATGCCCCGTCTTTTTGAGCATTCTGTAAACTTCTTTTACACCTTTGGAATAATCGCCTACAGGGTCCATTGAACCTGAAATCAGAAAAATAGGCATACTCAAAGGAATGGTGTTATACCAGCGTCGTGTTGAAACCTGTTTAAGGGTGGTGAAAAGCACTTTCATACCACTAACGGTATATTTATACCCACACAGCTCGTCGGCAATAATTTTATCAACCTCTGCTTCATCCCTTGTGGACCAATCTCGTTCCGTTCTTTTCTTTGTTTTACGATTATATGCACCAAAAGCAATAGTATCCAACACATCCGAGCGATGCATAGGGCCGTTTTGTTTAATCATAGCATTTGCAATTAAAAGTCCCACACCTAAGGCAGGGTTTTCACCACTTGTACCGCTATAAATTACACCATCCAGAAGGTACCCGTATTTCGCAGTATATTTTCTTGCAATAAGGCTACCCATTCCATGTCCAAGCATAAAAAACGGCAAATTGGGATACTCTGACTTTGCCATATCAGATACTGCTTTAAGGTCATCAATAAAGGTTTCTTCCCCATTCTCCTCACCAAAAAAGCCCAGCATATCCCTGTCCTTAACAGATGCACCATGTCCCACATGGTCACTAATAAACACAGCATAACCCGCCTTGCAGAGTTCAAGAGCAAATCGGGAATAACGATTTGAATATTCTGCCATACCATGAGAAATCTGCACAACACCCTTTATTGAGCCATAGTCAATGGGTGCTGCACTCTGTGCATATATGTCGGAAAGTCCTGAAACTGAGGGGAATGTATATTCTTTAGTTAAGAATTCCACAAAATCACCTTTAAAACATCAATTTACTTTTATATTATATCACAGCAAAACGCATTTTTCTATAATTTAGCAACATTTTAGGCATATATGACAAGTAGCACCATGAATAATTATAGAAAAAGCCCAAAGCAGAAAAGTTGAAAATATCAAATGATTATGGTAAAATAATCTCCACTTCTTAACTATTCACTATTATTTCTTACTTAGAATTTGGGGCATTAGCGCAGTTGGGAGCGCATCACACTGGCAGTGTGGGGGTCAGGGGTTCAAGTCCCCTATGCTCCACCAAGAAAGCCCATCCGTTTGGATGGGTTTTCTTTTGTGCTTACAACTTACTTTTGTCAAAAGACAAATTATCTAACAAAGTTCCTTTTCTATTTCATAATAATACTTATCGTATTCTTCTTCAAACCACCAATCATTTTTGAAAATACGATTTTCGATAGTTTCAAGTTTTTTCGGCATTTTCCCTTTGAAGTATTTTGTTTTTATCAATTCCAGAAGTTCGGCAGTTAACGGCTTTTCTTTATTCTTTGCCGCCGCAAGAGTTTCTTCAAGTCTGTGACCGTAAGATGTAAGATAAGCGTGCAGACCGTCCGATGCCATTTCTTCAAGGAATAATTCAAGCAGTTCATCTTCTGTCATAGGCTCATCTTCGTCAGCATCTGTATTTAATGTAAGAGAAGGTTTTATTTCATCGACAACATAAGGTTTTAACTTTTGCCAATTAGCAGAGAGCCCCCTGAATCCAAGAGCCTCCTCATAATTTTCAACTTCATTACAAAGATTAATCAGATATTCTTTTCCCTTTTCGATTTCGCCTTTGTTTATATAATATTCCCCTAATCTGAACCACAGTGTAACCTCATCACTAATATATTTAAGATATTTATTTTCATCTATTTCAAGATATATCAAACAAGCAATATCGTATTTATTTTTAGTTATCAGTTCTTCTGCATAGTTTATCATAATCATACCCAGATAATCGGCTGATTTATATTTTTTGATAAACTTCGCAACATCCTTTTGAGTCACAAAACCATCCATTTGCGCCAGCAGGTCTTCAATCATAATTATTTTAGCCATAACAAACATCCTAATAAAATATTATTTGTTGAGATAATCATATCACACCTGACAGGAAATTACAACCAAGCGAAGTCATTCCGTTAGCACGAAGGGCGACAATCAAGGCGGAGCCTTGGATATCATCAATTCATAATAAATAATTTAAAGTGAAATATGGCTTACGCCATATGAAATAATCCTGACGGATTATGAAATATTTTGACTTGAGTCAAAATGTGAAATGAAATTCGCCATAACATTTGTGACGCAAATATTTCATACGCCTCAGCGTATTTCACAGCGAAGCTATTTCACTCGCCGAAAGGCGAATTTCACTGAAAAAGAAAAGACAAGTCTTTCGACTTGTCTTTCTTTTTCTGGAGGCGACAATCGGATTTGACAACCTTCTTCGGCTACGCCTTGAATGTTGATGGCTCGGTGACCCAATTTCTTCGAAATTCGGTACCCGCCTCACCACTTCTCGCTAAAAACAGTTCACCGAACTGTTTTCTTAACGCTCGAACCCAAGGGTTCAAATCCTCTTTTATTCACAAACTAAAAATAGAAACCAGACCGATTGGTCTGGTTTCTATTTTTGGAGGTACGTCTCACTTTTGAACCGGGCATCTAAATTTTGAAAATTACCGATTCAGGACCGTCCTCCTTTCATCCTCTAAATTATAGCACAAAAAGCCTTATTTTTCAATACTTTTTACACAATTCCTTAAAATTTTTGAATATATTTTTTTGCCTGATTTTTTCTAAGAAGATATCTATAAAAGAATAGGAGCACAAAGTTTATTACTAACTTTGCGCTCCACTTAAGAAAGGAGTTTATGTCATATCTTCAAGTGATTCTGTCATTTCAAAACCACCCTTAAATATTATAATAATTGTTTTGTTACTCATTACTCTTATACACTCAATAGTTCTCCTGACAATTAAATCATCATACTCTTCAATAGCAAAGTTTGAGGTTTTTAAAATATCAGTTAATCTGTTTATTTCAGAACCACTTTCATTTGTGCTTGCCGATGTTGCTTCCAATACTTCAAGCTGTTCTCTCAACACCTTTACTTTTGCGAATATTTTTTCTACTTCTTCAAGATACTTACTTTTATCACCCTCAGTTGTTGCAGCCTTCATCATATAATCTTCTGCTTCATCCTGAAGTTGTTTGATATTTAATTTTATGTTGTAAATATTTAAGCTTGTATCATCTTCCGTTATTCCATATTCGAGTGATGCTTTCATTGCATTATAAATATCTTCCTTTGATGGAGATATTTTAGATAATGCCCTGCATATTGCAGCGTGTAGCTTTTCTTCTCGAACACCTGAAGATTTATTACAAAACTTTGTTCCATTTTCTATTCTGTTTATACATCTCCAATATACCTTTTTTCTTCCATTGTCATATTTAACATTTCGCCTGTAACTGCTACCACACTCACCACAAATCAACACATCTGACAGAGCATATTTTGAATTATACTTTCCTAATTCTGTAGTACCCTGATTTGATTTTTTCCTTTTTGAGTTTCGTTTAGCAGTTTCAGCCTGAACAAGCTTAAATACTTCTCTGCTTACAATAGGTGTATGATTATTGCTGATTAGATATTTCGGAAGCTCGCCATTATTCTTTTTGGTTTTCTTGCTTATGCAATCTACCGAATATGTTTTTTGCATCAACATATCACCTATGTATTTTTCATTAGATAACGTTCTTTGTACCCCTCTTTCATTCCATTCATTACCTCTTCTTGTAATCGCTCCCTGCTCATTTAAGTAATCGGCTATCTTCCTTGTACTATATCCGTCAAGATAAAGGTCGAACATCTTTTTTACATATTCAGCTTCTTCAGGAACAACTTCCGGTTCACCGTTTTCACCTTTTCTATATCCATAGGTATTAAAATGAAATCCGAAGGTGCCGTTTTTCATTCTTTGACGAACACCCCATTTAACATTGGCACTTATATTTTCACTTTCAGATTGAGCCATAACGCTATACAATCCGATAAACATTTCACTATCGGTGGTCAAAGTATCAATATTCTGTTCTTCAAAATAAACACCTATGTTCATAGCCTTAAGTTTTCTTACATATTTCAGACTATCAACTGTATTTCGTGCAAAACGGGATACTGATTTTGTGAGAATGAGGTCAATCTTACCTTTTTCACAATCTCTTATCATATCCTTAAATCGTTCTCGCTTTGAAACAACTGTTCCTGTGATACCTTCATCAGCATAAATACCAACAAAGTGCCATTTAGGATTTTTGCAAATATGGTCTGTATAGTATTCTACCTGTGCTTCGTAACTCTGAAGCTGGTCATCAGAATCAGTTGAAACACGACAATAAGCAGCAACGTTAATCTGCTTGTATTCATTTTTATTGGTTGTCAAAAGCGGATTTGCTTCAATTTTCGTCACAGTTCTAACAGGCTGCATTTACAAACTCTCCTTCCTCATAGCACAAAACAGTGTTATTAACAAAATGTATTGAAATATCACCATTGGCATTTATCATAACCTTATCTATCACATCAAACATCAGTTTATAGTCAAGATTATCTATGTAGCTTTGTGTTTCAAGGTATTCCTTGAAAGCTTTCGTATATTCTTCATCCTTAAATTCTGTACAACAATCAAACTTTGCGGACACAAGGGAAAGTACATCATTAGCAAGTATTTTAAAGTTCTTTGTTTGCTGTTCCATCATATAGCCTAATTCATTTTCTCTTTTCATTATTCCTAAATCCGGCGTATATGATTTTGTTTCAGTAGTCTTTCCCTCAACAAGACAGGGATTATCTATAACTGAATTTAATATACAAAGAATAGTATTAAACATAACCTCATCATCAATATACTTTTTCGTTTTACAAAGATTTTCGCAAAACCACTTTTCTCTATTTGAACGGGTTATAAATTTCCTTATGTATCTTTCCCCGCAGGTGGAACAAAAGGTATGAGTTTTTAGGAATTTCACTTCCCTTGTATCCTTTTCTCTTGTTCCACCTTTGCTTTTCTTTATGCCAAACGCTATTGAATATGTATCTTCCTCAACAATTTTAGGGTACTGCTCATCACCGACATAGTGTGCATTTTCGATTATTCTTGCAACCATATTCTTATTCCAGATATTCTTTTCCTTATAATATGTAACTTTTCGCTCGGTCAATTCATCAGCAATAGTTTTTAGAGTTGAGCCTGACAAGTACTTTTCAAATACTTCGGATACAATCGTGGCTTCAGCTTCGTTCACAATAAAATTATTATTCTCAACAGAATATCCGTACAAACAAACTCTTTTACCCATCAAAAATCAACTCCTAATCTTATTCCTGCAAACAATTCAAAAACAACTTTATTGCCCGGAAATATATATACCTTTTCAACAATCATTTCAAAACACTTATCATCAAACTCAAACAATGATGCAGGAGATTTTTCAAGAACAGATTTGAGTTTTCTTATCTTCTCAATAATCATCTCATCCTCATCATCAGCAATAAGTTTTAATCTTTTATCTCGAAGTGCATTTAACCTATTCATTATTGCTGTTGTTTTCTCATAATAAGAAACATCATCAATGATATTTTTTGTTTTAAGCTCGTTATACATACTGTTTTGCTCTGATAAAATAGCAATTTCTCTATTTATACTTGAGATTTCTTCGTTCATACTTGTAATACTTGTTCTAATTGCTATTAATTGAGATAAAGTCTTATCAACAATTTCACTTTCATATAAACGAAGCTTGTTATATGCTCTAACAAAACATTTTTCTAATATTTCGTGCTTAATATTAGGTCCTTCACACTTACCCGAAGATAACTCATCGTGAATACATCCCCAATACAGTTCTCCGGAAGATTTTATCTTTCCGTAGCTCCATCCACAATCACCACAGTAAATCTTTTTATCAAATGGTGTATGTGAAATTCGTTTCGCACTCTTATTCGGTTCATTTGCAACAGCAATTTTTTCTTGAACCAATTTAAAATCTTCTTTTGAAACAATGCCCTGATGGGTATTGGTAACATAGAATTTTTCAACTTGACCTCTGTTTCTATGTTTTTTGAATGGCAATATATGTGGAGTATAGCTTTTCTGCCACAAACTATCACCTATGTATTTTTCATTTTTCAGTACATATTGAACTGCTGTTTTATCCCATACTCTATCGGTCTGCTCTTCTTCGTTAATTATCTCTGCAACCTTTGTCATACCGTTGCCTGATAAATATTCCTTAAATATACGTTGAACTATTGGTAATTGTTCTTCGTTCGGAACCAAATTCCCGTCAATTAAATCGTATCCGTAAGGAGCCGTTGTAGTCTTAAATTCACCACGCTCCATTCTCATACGAACAGCTGTAGATACTCTTTTAGAACCTGCCATTGCTTCACTTTGAGCAAATGCACTTTTCACATACAATATCATTTCGGAGTTCATTGTTTCCGTGTCGATATTATCGTTTTCAAATAAAACCGTTGTTCCATAGGATTTGAGCAATCTTATATTTTCTATACACTCAAGAGCATTTCTTGCAAATCTTGATACGCTCTTTACGATAATGCGGTCAATCTTGCCTTTCTTCGCATCAGCAACCATTCGTAAGAACTCGTCTCTTTTTTCTGCACAGGTGCCTGTGATACCTTCATCAGCATAAATATCAACAAGCACCATATTCTTGTTTCTGCTTATGAAGTCATTATAATATTTGACCTGAGCAATAAAAGAGTTCATCTGGTCATCTGAATCCGTTGATACTCGGCAATATGCCGCAACTCTTAATATATCATCAGTTTTTTTATTCAATTTCGGATTGATAACTTGTACTTCTTTCATCGCTCAGGCCTCCTTTCGTCACATATTCTATTTAATATATCAAATAAAATCCAATGTGCGATTTGTTAAATTACTGCAATTTTGCACCCTTGACTTTCTGCGTTTTTTATGTTCAATCTATCGAATGTATCCTTATCTATATCGCCATTCTCAAGGAGCTTTTTCAAAGAATAGAAAATCATTAGATAGGTTAATTCATTTCTGAGTTTTATATCCATACTTAACCTCATTAAAATTTCTTTTCGATAACCGCTTTGCCACCACCGTTGTAGATTTTGTAAATCTGATTAAGGTGCTTCTTGTATCCGGGGAGCTCAAAATCACTGTTTATTGCTTGACGAAGAAGTTTAGGACTTACAGCCTTTAACTTCCAAATCAGTCTTTCACGATCATAAACATTGTGATATAGCCTGATAAATCTGCAAATAGCATTTAAAATTTCAACTTTCAGCGATTCAGCATCACCATTCCATGCTTCAACAATAATATTCAAAGCATCAACATAAAGCTTTTCCCCAATTTTTCTATATAAATCAAAGGCTGCATTTACACAAACCAAATGATATTTGCAATGAGATTTACCAAGTTCCAAGGTAACACCTGTACTTTCTGTCGCATCACGAAATGCAATTGCATCTTCATCACCGCCATAAATCCACGCTCTCATTCTCTCGCCTGAAGTCGGTTTTGACTCTTCACCATTCTGTGTAGCAAATAACAATGCTTCGTCCTGTTCAGTAAGGCCGTGATAAACCTTGCAAAGAATGGGAAGATGCTTATTTCCATTTAATACTATTCTTGCCGCAACGGTATGCTGTCCGTCAAAAATGAAATACCTTCCATTACGGAAACTAACTTTAGGTTCATTTGCTACTAGTTCATTGAATGATGAAACTATTTTTGCAACTCTATTCTCATTAAGTTCTCTCTGATAGTCCTCACCAAGAACCTTAAGATTCTCAGAGTTGATCATCTGAAGAGTATAAAGGGTTTCCTTGTTATTTTTCTGAATAGTGTTTGACATTATCTTTTATCTCCTTTGATTTCATTTATATATTTATTTGCTTTTTCCAAGATTTTCAGGACTTTTTGAAAGTTATCACTATTCTCTAAAAAATTCGGATAACTATTAAAAGTGCTTTCACAATTATTTATGAACATATCAACTGTTCCATTTAATGTTTCAAGTACGCTTTCATCGGATACCGGTGTATCAACATTTCTCATACCTGCTCTCGTTGATTTTATATTTTGTTTGACATCCGAGGGTTGGTTCGTTTTTTCTTTTTTGATAAGTAGGTTTTCTGTCAATACTTTGCGTTGTTCAACAGGAGCTTTTGCTATTTCAGCTATCTCTTTTGCAGGCTTCTTAATTTTTCCAGTTAGTATTTCTTTTTTTATACCCGGAACTGCTTCTTCAGCCGCATCTACACCTTTTGCAAATTCATCAGCACGAAGAACATAATTCTTTGAAGTTCCCGTTTCCTCTGCAATTCTCTCACATGTTTTCATCCCTGTTCCCAAGTTCCCATTTTGGGAACTTGGGCAAGATTTGTTTTTCTTTACAGTAATTCTTTCAACAGAGCCATAAGACAATTTTTCAGCATCATACCTCTTACCAATAAGATATTTTTTATTTTCAGGTGTAAGATTTCTTCTACCAAGCTGATTGTTACATATCCACGACATAGCTTCATATTTGTTATCGAATTTCTTTTCAACAATTCTGAATTTAATATCTCTGTTTTCAGAAAGAATTTTGAATCGATGATGACCATCAATTATAAATTCATTCCAAACAAAAATCGGTGTATATATTTCTTGTTCGGATAGAATATTACTTTTTAACAATTCAAATTCATCGTCAACAAGTGGTGGTATCAAATGCTCAAATTCAGGGTTAATTTTTATATTTTCAAGCATTTTCTTTTCCTCAAATATCAAGACTTACATACAAAGCCTTTTCTATTTCTCGCATTTCCCGTTTTGAGACTCGTCCGATATATTCTTTAAGTCTCTTTTTATCAATCGTTCTCACTTGTTCAAGCAATGCTATTGATTTTTTCGGAAGACACTCACTTTTTAAGGCTACATGAACAGGTAAATCTCTTTTATACACTCTGCTTGAAACCGGGATAACTATGCTTGTCGGACTGTATCGATTACCGACATCATTCTGAACTACGATTACAGGTCTTTCACCTCCTTGCTCCGAACCCACTATCGGATTAAGGTCGGCTAAGTAAATATTTCCTCTTTTGACTTCCATCATCTAACCACCTCCGGATTTATATAAAATGTGTAACAATCTGCTGCATCATCGTAATATCTCAAATACTCAGGTTCTATCATTTGCCCCTCATTCACAAAGTATTTGTGATAATACGTAAGGAACGGTATCTTACCGAGCTTTAAGTCTTCAAGTTCAAGGAATTGTTCAACAGATATTTTGTAGAACCATTCTGGATTGTCATTAAAATCATTAGCTTCAAATATTTCGAGTACATAATGATGACCTTCAACCAAATCAACTGAGGAATAATCGATAAGGCTTTTGTTTTCTGAGAAAGAGTTGATAAAAAGTCTATTGAGCAAAAGGTCAATTTCAGTTTCTCCAACCAATTCAATCAGCTCTACAACTGTCATGTGTAACAGTTCAGACTCACTAAATATCCCCGCCTTCTCAAGCAGTTCGTTTTGTCTTTTGATGATTACATTGTTAATTCTTTTCATTTTTAGTTATCCTTTCTTATGTATTTACCGAGCACACATTTTTTCCCGATAAAGATGTATGTAATAAAGCGGACAAGTCATAAAAAACTTGTCCGCTGTTTTTATGTTTACATTCACCTTTATTTGTCCTCGACACCCCAAGGCTAATGGGAAGTTATCACACGGTTGATAGCTCATCAACTCCACAGGAATCTCACCTCCGGTCTTTACGTGCCGGCCACGACAGGTGTATCATTATCGCTTTTGCTCGTCATCGCCCATACCGGGAGCTACCCGTTACTTGTAGCACTGCTATATCGCTCTCTTGATAAGTCAATGTCACGGCGTACACGCTACTCGGCTCGTAAGCAAAAGTAATGTATGTGATAAATGTGTATTCGGTTGTCAAGGTTCATGAGGAATTTTTCACTCCTCACTTCTATACCGCAACAAAAATCAAGTTTTGATAACCAAAAAATTAAAAATTTTTTCTAATTTTTTCTATAATCATCTTTTTTTGTTTGTTTATTGCAGGTTGGGATACTCCTAATCGTTCAGCATACTCTCTTTCATTTAAAGGATTATCTGTTAAGAATAAAGCCGTTATAAGTTCCATTTCCTCTGTTTCAAGATGTTTTAAAGCTGCTTTGAGGCGACTTAACTCACAACGTTTTATTGCCTCTTGTTCTACATCAACAGAATCATCCGCTAATACATCGTGAAGTGTAAAATCCTCAACATTTTGCCCACAGATTTCCTCATCCATTGATATTTCTTTATAACCAGCTTCCATTCTTTCTGTTCTTTTTCTCTTTCTTATAACATCTTCACAATGCCATCGATTATATGTATCTTGTGTAACCTCCATTACAATCGTTGCAGACTCCTGATACTCATCGATATACTCAGCAAATTTTCTGTGTTTATTTTTAGGATTCCTTTTAAAATTGAGGAATTCTTTCCCTGTCATTTCTACCCACTCCGGGTTAATACCATTGCAGTTTTCATCTTTCCATCTAAAAAATAATTTTTTCATTATATGTAATCTCCGTTTCTGAATTTTTGAATTTATGTAAGTTTCAAAAACTCGGAGATTACGGATATTCAGCTATGTAGCAAAGCCACCTATAAAACATAAAAGTCCTTTCTCAAGCAAAGCCTGAAAAAGGACTCAAACACTGTATGAAGCAAATCGGCAAAACAAAAAAGCACCGTAGAAATCGGATGAACAATAAAGGATATACTAATCCTATCATTCAATCCGGCTTCATACGGCGCTCGGAAGATTTTCAGCCCTTATCGGGTCCTGCTCTGCTTGCACGATTTAAAGTCGTAATTTTAATATTTAATTTTATATCTTTTACTCCGCCTGAAATAAGCGGTATTTAACGGTTGTTCAAATTTGCATTTTTGACACTTCACCTGAACTATTGGTCTTTCGCTCGAATAAAGTTCAAGTAATCTTATTCCACAAACAGGACAATGTATTACTTTTCTTTCTCTTTGTTGTGAATCTTGTCTTGACCTCAATATTTTATCTTTAACATCTTGAGTTACATTAGGATACCTAACTTCATCATAAATAAATACTTGACCACTCATATACAATCACCGACTTTCAAATATTTATCTATGTATTCTGCGGTTTCGTGATAATCAAAACAACATAAATTTTTTAACCTTATAATTAACGCTGAATAAGATACACCTATATCATCGGCCATCTTTCTGAGTTTAACTTTGTCCTCAGGAGCGAATATATTACTTCCATACACTGGAATTTGTTTATTTTTATAATACTTATTCATAGCCATTTCAATTATAAATCTAGGCATTAACAAACAAGCTGCCATTTTATCAGCAAAAAACTCACCGAGAGAAAACATTTCAGATATTTCCTCTTTTGTATAATCTCTTTCGGTATCAAATGTTCTGCGATAACTTGGTACGGTTTGTTCCGGATTATGTTTACTTAACAGAAAATGTCCAGCTTCGTGTGCTAAAGTAAATCGTCTTCTGCCACTTTCATCTTCTCTTAAAAGATATTGGTCAATAACAACAGTATATTTAGGAAAAACAACATATTCTTTCTTTTTATTCCTATATACCCATAACCCTTGTTTGCCATCAGATAAGAATCCAAATTTACTTGTATCTGTTTCAGCAAAAGGTATATAAACAATATTTAATTTAAGATATTCGGTAATAAAGCCTTCAATATCAACACAAATATGTTTTGTTGATTTCATGAAATCTAATATTAGTGCTTCGCACAACTCATTTACCTCGTTTACGGAAACGAAACTTTTCATTTATGCACCTCCATTCAGGCATCAGCCATTACGTACCATTGGTCATTATATCTATACAAATATTTCTCAGTATCTCCAATCAAAACTGTATATCTGACTCCTTTAAATTCATCATCTACAGGATAAGCTGAGTGGAGCAATCTTTTAATTTCCCAAACTCGTCCATCATGCCAATGAATTTTAAGTGGTTTAATTTCTCCACTTTTAAATTGTCGGCAATCAACGGTTACATATACTCTTCTCAAATGCTTACACCTTCTTTGACTTATTCAAATTCAATATCTATCACATCGTCAAAATGAATTCTCGTATCGACAATGCGTAAAATACGATAATTATTATCTATCATAGCAACTAATCCTGTCATCTTCACATATTCCCCCTGAAGATAGTAAGTTACAGTTACCATTTTTCCTCTTTCAAGCAAAAGAAACTTTCTATTAAGTTCTTCTGCCATACATTCAGATAATTCTATTCTATGCACATTAATTCTTTCCTTTTTCGCCAAAGCTTCAGGCAGTCCTTTAAGAGCAGCAAATGGCATAAACTGCTTCGCTCTGTCCTGCCGAGACATTCTACATGGCGGTTTATGTCCCACTCTTATGACCTCCTATTTGATGATTTCGCTCAATCGTAGTTGCAGCATCACTAAAGTTCATCCCTTTAAGAACTGCATCTTTTCCATATTTCTTTTTCAGTTCAACAACTACAGACTGTATTTTTCTCTCTTTTTCCAACGCTTCCACATCGTCAAAGAAAGAGAATTGAACATACTCTTCCTTTGCAACATTGTTACAAGAAATATTTACTCGTCTTATAGGTGAACGTCTATCCACTATTCTGTCATATAACTTAACCAATTCATCACGAAGAACTTTATCTGAGTTCACGGCAGTTTCAAGAGATACAGAGCCTTTAGCTGGTGGTATCTCATTACTCCTTGAATATCCAATATACAATGAAACAGATTTTGTTACTAAATTTTGAGATACTAGATCAAGAGAAAGCAAGTCAATCATTTCCTTTACAATTAGCTTACCTTCCTCAAAGTTATAATCTCGCATGAGAACTTGACCACTATTTAAGCTCTTTGCACTTGACCTGTACGCTTTAATATCAGCCATTGTACAGGTTTCTCGTCCCCAAGCATGGTCTATTAAAAGTTCTGCATCTATACCAAAAATACGATACAATAAGGTTTCATCCGCTTGTGCAATATCTCTCATTGTATAAATGTAGTATTTTTCAAGTCTTGCTTGAGTACCTGGTCCTATACGCCAAAAATCAGTTAATGGTTTATGGTCCCATAATTGTTTGACAAAAAGCTCTTCATCAAGGTAACCTATGAAATCCGGAGAATGTTTAGCAGTTATGTCTAAAGCAATTTTTGTCAAATAAAGATTCGTCCCTATTCCACAAGTAGCTCTGACACCTGTTTTATCATAGACATCCTGCATTATCTTCTGACCTAATTCCTTTGCGGTTAGATTATATAACGACAAATAGTTTGTTACATCTAAAAATGCTTCGTCTATAGAATAAACATGAATATCATCTTTAGATATATATTTAAGATAGATACCGTAAATCTCTGCGGCATAATCTATATAAAACTGCATACGGGGCGGAGCAGTAATATATTCAACATTGTCGGGAATTTCTTTTACTCGGCATCTATTCTTTATACCAAGCTTTTTCATAGCAGGAGTAATGGCAAGACAAATAGTATTTTTACTTCTATCAGGGTCAGCTACAACAAGATTAGTAGTCATAGGGTCTAATCCTCTTTCAACACACTCAACAGAAGCATAGAATGATTTTAGGTCAATGCATAAAAACATCGGTTGATTCATTTGCCATTCCTCCTTTCAACAAAATTATTTGTTACTTATAACTTCTTAATAACATTTACTGCAACACCCTGAACAACGAGTTTTTTTACTTTTATAACCTTATCAGGATAAACTTCTTTATTTTCATATCTAAGTATTGCATGCTGAGAATCTTCATCTATCCCTGCATAGGTTTTTAAAGTATTTTCATTGTTTTCATCCAATGCAACTACAATATCACCTACAGATGCTGAAGACTGTTTTTTTATAAGGACAAGGTCATTTTCATGTATACCTGCATCAATCATTGAGTCACCGATAGCACGAAGAATATAAAATTCACCTGTACCAAAAATTGAAGTTGGAAGACTTACATATTCTTCTACACTTTCTTCTTCAGTTTCAGGGTCACCACAACGAACTGAACCAACAATTGGTGCAGAAAAATATCCTGTAACACATTTATCAGTATTTGATGTTTCTATAGTTTTTCCGTCATAAGAAAGAATACCTTTATCGTTCATTTCTACAAGGTATCTGTATGCAGTTGTTTTTGAAACATTAACTGCTTTAGCAATAATATTAATAGATGGTGATTTATGATTAACCCTATAATAATCATTTACATAATCACATATCTTATCCATAAGTGCCTGGCTTTTACTTCTCATGCAATTCACCTCAATAATTTATATGTGGAACGGTGCGTTCTCGATAGATTTATTATACTCTTCTCACCAAAAAAGTCAATAGCATTTCAAACAAAAAAATTATGGTGTCGGTTTTCACCGACACCATATTGTTATATACATTATAAAATCTACAAAAAACTCTTCTCGCAGGTATCTCTGTATGCAGCTTTAACATCATCAGGAGCGACTATTTTTATTCCGCCACCAAATCCTAATACCCAACCAAAGAATGTAGAACTGACATCGACCGTTACAGATACGGTAAATGTACTTTCATCATTAGATATAACATTAACCTTTTCTCCGAAGCGGTCAATGATATTCTTCATAAGCTCATTTTCACATTTGAGTTCAACGGTTCTCTCTTCACCGTCATACATCTGAAAGACTTGATTTGTGTATATAGCCAAATCAAAATCACTTGGTTTAGCAGAAGTTTCATCCAACAAAATAGTAGGCTTTTTTTGAATTCGGTCAACCCTAAAAACAAGAGTTTTTTCTCTTTCATCAGAGTATCCGATAAGATAATAATAATCACCATTCCAAGCAAGTGAATATGGACTGATTATATAAGGCTTTCCGTCATTCTTTATATGCTTTTTCTTGTTTGGCAAATAATCGAAATAATTAAAAGATACTTTTCGCTTTTGGTTGATAGCATCATTTAAAGCATCTACTATGTAATATATTTTTTCATTAGTAGGCTTAATTCTTTTGTCTATAATGATATTTCGATTAAGGGATTGCGCCTGATATTTACTTGTCATACCAGTTAGCTTTTGCACAAGAACTTTACTCTTCTTTGCTGTTATAAACTTTGAAGATTGTACAGCATCAATAAGCAGCTTTATTTCCGGCAATTCCAAGTTTCTCGAACCAATATAATACTTATTCTGAGAGGATTTAACCGTAATTATATCAATTCCATAATCACAAAGTATTTTTATATCTGTTGGAATTGTTGTTCTATGAGTAGTAAGACTATACTTTTCTTCTAAAATCTTTACTATTTCAGCAGTAGTAAGTTGATGATTTTCATCCGTATATTCTTCTAATACCTGCAACAAGTACAAAGGTCTAAATTTATTGGCATTTTCCATAAGAACCTCCATTAACTGACTATATAATCAAGAAGTGGTCAACTCCTTTCTTATAGAACATAGCCAATCTTATTTATTCCTATAACTCCACGTTTTAACATTGTCATATTAATAGTTTCATATTGTTGTTCGCACGTATCTGCAAACACATTAGTTCTATTAACCTCTGTTTGTGCAATTTCAGTTTTGTTCAATCTTATTGTATCAACACCTAACTGATGCAAAACACTTTCAGGCAACTCATAATTTTGCTCAACCAATCCAAAACAAGTAAATCCTGTATCAACACAAAAAGATATAAGTTTCTTTTTACCCACATTATATACAACTGCTATTGCACAACCTAACAAACTACCTATTGCATATGCAACTCCAGGTATTTGCGGGAAGAAGGTTTGAGCTATAATTCCACCAACTTTTGCACCAACAGCATATCCGACTGAAACAACCATTGTGTCAACAAATCGCATTCCCATTTCTGCAGGTGACATTTTTCCTGCCGCAACTAGAATACTATTCTTAACTGTTCCAAGAATTATAGTTACAACAGTACCGACAACAGTTGGCGGCACATGTTTTAAGCCCTCACCGAAAAGACCATTTTGAATCATAAGTTCAACGCCATATGCAATTGAACCTCTTAAAAACGATTCGCCACTCGCTGTGATAATTCTTTTTCCTGATTGTTTTAATTGAACAATATCTATCTGACCATTCTTTATTAAATAATCAATAGCCTTATATAATTCAGGAACAATCTGAGTAGCCGCAGTAATCGCTGCAGCCGTTAAACCTGCTTCTAATGCTTTTTGCAAATAATCAACTGTAACAGGATCTTGAAAAGGCAAATAATCTTTTTGTTCACCTTTTTCAATTCCGTGAGATTCAGGATTAAATTCTCCTTTTTTCGCTTCTGCAGCAATTTGCTTTGATTCGTTAATTGACAAAGGTTTAGACTTATTTCCTTCATCATCCGCAACAACACCTACAAGATTATCACGAGTATCTCTGTGAGCCTCTGCGACATCTGCTCTTATAGGATCATTTCGTAATGCACGTCTATTTGCCCAAAACTTTGCCTCTTCAACCTGTTCATGTGCTACTAATCTTTTCTGTCCGTGATATTTTGGTGAACTACCATCCTTTGAAAGAACAGCTTGAGCACTTTCTGCTTTATCTGCATAATTGTAGTATTTCAAACTATATTCATCGCCAAAGTTTGTACCAATATCAACAGAACCTTCAGCATTGCTCTGTAATGTAAATGCTCGATGCTCTGAGCCGTGCCTTATTGCATCAATATTAAAAGTAGCTGCATGTATTTCCTCCGCAACATAGCCTTTCAATTGTTCAATATCAAGCCCTACATGAGGATGCTCATTTACAGAACGACTTAATTCATCTATTACTCTATTAATGCTTTCAATCCTCGCATTTAAAACATCAATTTGAGCATTTTGATTCGCAATATTTGCATTAGCTATATTGACTTGCTCATTAGCATTTACAACAAAAGAAAAATCTTGATATGCACTATTAGCACCTATGTCAGCACCAAGGATTCGAGACATATACTCCCAACCTTGTCTTACATCTTCCAATGTAGCCATAGCAATCACCTTATAAATTCATAAATGTTTCCAAATCGTTTTGGTAAAGATTAAATATGCCATAAAATAGCATTTGTTTTTTTACGGTCGGCTTATCTTTAAATGTACTATGTGCAGACTTGGCAACTACATTACTTGCCTTTTCTACTCTTTCTACACTTGAAACTAAAAATTTCTTTAACTTTTCTGACATTTTATCATTCTTGATATCTTTAGCTTTATCGAAAGCCGCATCCATTTTTTCCGTATTAAGGGGTTCGATACCGGTCTTTATAGCCTCGGGCATAGGTAATTTGTTTATTTCTTCAAGGAACTCCTCATATTTGTCATAATCTGACAATTGTGAAGGCTCAATATAAATCACAGCCTGTTTTCCTGCCCAACCATATTTGACACCAAAATTATCAAACATAACATCTACAACCGGAATCAACTTGTCTACACCTTTTACATCACCTATAAAAAGAACTTTAGAGTCAATATTTCCAGCTTTTTTGTTTGCCAACCAAGTTTTCTCATTCCAAGCAACAACTTTAACCGAATCATCTTTTGTACCAACAGATTGTCCGTTCTCATCGTCATCCTTAGTTTCTATAAGCTTTTTTATTTGATTAGCATATAACTCATCTTTATAAACAACTATTAGAGTTTTTGAAATAGGCGCACCAAACATTTTACTACCTCCTATTTAATTGTATTTTTCGTCAGCTTCTTCAAGAGCTTTTTGAAGTTTATCAAAGTATTCTATCATCCAGGAGTATAATTCATCTCTTTTTGATGTATCAGAGAAATCAACTTCTTTTTTATAAATTATTCTTTTATGAGTGCTTTTTTCTCTGCTTGAGTACCAATCAAGTTCTGCACCGAAAACTTTTTCGATAATTGATTTTTTTGATTCTATACGTGCGAATGCTTCCGGGTTATACACATAAATAACTAAACTTAAATACTTTCCGTAAGTCATTGTATAACAGATTATAAAATCAGGAGCACCAACAGGTACTTCATACCAATTCTGAGGGAAAGGTTTTCTTGATGAAAGATCCATTCTTCCTTGTTGATTGCAATATTCGGCAAAGCCACTCCAATAGTTTACCTGCTGTTCACCTAATTTATCACAATCTTTTGAATTGTTATCAAAGCTGAATTCATCCTCATCAAGTTCAGGCGGAATCATTCTACCATCTTTTACAAACTCAACTCCGATAAGTTTTTTGCATTCATCATCAGTAATGTTGATATTCCAACGATTCTTCATAAATTGAATTAATTGAACGCTTCTTTTGTATATATTGACAGCTGTCCAATCATTATTCTGAGACACTTCAATTTCAGAATGTGAACCGTTTTCATAACCACGTCTACCATTTGTCTTAGAATGTTTTTTATCTACAAAACTGTCATTTTGCAATGCAGAATTTACACTCTGAGAAAGAGGTAATAGATTACCTAAAGCACCTGACAACTTCTTAATTTCATCCGAACTAAACTGCCTATAAAGATTTTTCCAATAGTATTTAGTTGGAGTTTGAGGCAAGATATGTTCTACCGTCACCATATCTTTTTCGGTTTTAGTAAACAAATCCCAATTAATTTTATCAATGCCATATTTTACAGCTAAATTGTATTCGTACTCATACAAGAAATACTTCAAAGATTTCCAAGCATAGTATCCTTCGCCCTTATTAAATCTCTGTTCATTTTTATTTATAAAGTTATTAAGAGCATACGAACTATCTTCATCAATCTTCTCATTTGTATAATCTATTATTTCTTGAAGGGTTTCTTCTCCGATATAAACATCACGAGCCGATTTGTAATAAACACTGTTAAGATATGATGCATTAAATCCACCTAATCTAAATGCAACAAAAATAAAGTTTTCTATTGCTTTGAAGGTTTCAACACGTTCATCAGCACTACTATCTGTTGCCTTTGCAAGAATTGTTGTAATCAAGGGTCTGAAATAACCAATACCAATTCTGTTCAATCTGTCAATCCAGAGTTTTTCTTCTTCTGTTAAGAACTCACTTTCATAAGGAAAGAATGTTGCATACCAATACTTAGCAATATCCTTCATACTATTTACATAATCTCTTATTTCATGTGGTTCTAATTTTAATATTTCTTTTGTTTCAACATCTGTTTCATCATCAAAATCATCATCAAAATCATCATCTGTTGAATTTGTTGATTGTGTTTCTTCTAACACAATGGTTTTCTTTTCAAAAATATTCTTTGCAGAAAATCTTCTTAAAAGGAATCTTATATAGTCATCGCCTTTGTAGCGTGAATATGTAAAATATATAATCCAATGTGCTCGTAAGAATTCATCATCTGAAAGAGGAACCATTTCATTTCTGCCGAGCTGATAATAAACCTCTTTCCATGCATCATTAATTTGTCTTCTTAACTCGTCTTTATCTTTTTCATCCAACTTCTTATCTGAGTATAAGGTAGTAAGATAAATAAGACGATTTTTTAATAACTCAAGATTAGTAAGTTTCTTACCTCTGTTATTCATTGTTTCAAAAGCAACGAAAACATCATAATCATCTTCAATCTCATGAATATTAAACATTAACTTTTGTGTTAATTTACGGTATAAAAAGTTTAACCCTTCAATACCTTCTTCATCATAAAACTTGGCAACATTATTAGCAAAAAACTGCTTAGCATTTTTCAAGTTTTTAGTATAATATGTTTCTCTTACGGTACCGGAATAAGGTTCGCAAAAAATTTTATACCTCAAGTATTCAGCACTTGGATTATCAATTTCATATCCAAAAAGATATGTTGTGATAAGTTCTTGCGGTGGTCTCTTTTTTGCGATATATTTTTCCTTTATATCTCTAATAGTTTCATAACCCAACACAACTTCCTTATCATTCTTATCAATATTTTCAGGAAGTTTGCTTACAAAGGTTACAATTTCATTTACCAAAATAATGAATGTTGTCAGGCGCTGCTGTCCATCAACAATATGACAAGGCTTGAAACCATTATCTACAAGCCATAAATCATTTCCCCAACTTGTTACATCTTTTAGTTTCAAGTTTTTAAGAGATAATAACCCTGTATAATGATAGCGATCAGGTTGTAAATTAATTAAATCATCCCAAAAATCAACAAGCTGTTCCTGTTGCCAAGCATATCCTCTTTGATAATCAGGTATTCTAAAAAGTCTGTTTTGAAACAGTTGTGATAATGGTTGTAATTCATTAGCCATTACTTTACATCTCCTAATCCTTATTTCCTTTTCAACATTCTATGCTGATATATTATTACGCAGCTGCTCCAATCCAACCGTAACCCTGAACAGCCATATCAACAAAGTGATTTATAAGCAAATTAACTTTTGCATTAAAAGACACCTTATCATAGCTATCAGGCAAGTCTGCATCGAGAGAATTTGTAACTGCAGTAATAACCTTTCCTTTTGGTTGCTCATCTTTGTACCAATCTATAACGAACAACGATTGTTTATTTTCAGTGAGCTTCTTATACAGATTCTTTGCAGAAAGCTTAACTTTTTGCTCTTCAGCTTTTGTAAGTTTCTTACCGGCTACAAGCAAATCATATATTTCAAGTTCTTCTTCAGTTAAACCTTCTGTGTTAGCTCTGTTGTCTTCTTGCTGAAGTTCCTCAAGCAGTTTGACAAGTTGCTCATAATAATCTTCATTTTCTGAACTTCCTGCATTATAAGAATCTATGATTCCCTTATACCTCTGAGAAAAAGCGAGACGGGTACAATTCTTATTGAGCATTTGTTCAAGAGCCTTTTCAATAAATGCTTTAAGGTCATCGATCTCGATAGCCTTGTACTGAGCTTCTTTTATTTCTTTTCTTAACTCTTCAGCATCTATTTTTGAAAGGTCAATTACTTTAGATTTATAAATAACAATTTCTTGTCCGTCATCACTGCTATTTTCGGCAGAAACACTTGAATCAAGAAGCTGATTCATTTTAGCTCTTGCACGATTAACCTTTTCGTCATCAATAGTGCGATAGAACAAACCATGAAGATAAACAAGCGGTGAGAACTTTGCATTATACCACTTCTTTTCAAACACTTCAGGCTTGGATGCTTCATAGAGATTCACTAAAGTATTAAGAATAACTTTGAATTTCTCTTTACCTTCATCCTTTGCAAGAATGGTATCGTAAGCATTTCTCAATTCATCCAAACGGTCAAGAGTATTAGACTCTGCAATAATATTCTCAAGATTGATATTCAATGACATTAAGAACTCATCAGCTTCAACTATTGTGCTATCAATATATTCAATAAGTTTATCAATATCTTTAGCCGGGAAATCGTCACCATTGTTGCCGGTTGCGTACTGTGACAAGGCTTTTTTCATGTACTTGAACACATTTACATAGTCAACAACCAAGCCGCTTGACTTATTAGGATATACTCGGTTTGCTCGAGCTATAGCCTGCATAAGTGTGTGTCCCTTCATGGGCTTATCAAGATAAAGAGTAGAAAGATTCGGCACATCAAAACCTGTAAGCCACATAGCACACACAAATACCAACTGCAGGTTATCGTTTACATCTTTGAATCTGTCCTCAATATCCTTACCATCAGCATTTATTGCATTCATCTTTGCACGATGAGTTGATATATCAAGCCCATACTTTGCAAACTTATCCGTTTCATCTGCATCTTCGGAAATGATAACTGCCATTTCAACTCTATTCATATAGTCGAGAATATCTTTTAATCTATCTCTTTCTTCTTTTGTGGTGGCTGCATTTCTTTCCTTGATTATGTTCTGTTTTTCGATTGCCCAATAATGCTGAACCTTATCATACATCTTAACTGCGGTGAACTTATCAACGGATACAACCATACCTTTACCAAGAAAACCTCGTCTTGGGAAATGATATGCAATATCCTGAGCCACCTTATCAAGTCTGTCTTCTCTCTTAATAACCTCAAGTATACGGGAAGCAGAGTTTTCAAGAAGCCTTGTTTCATCTTCGTTAAGATTTTCTTCCTCAATAATATCAAGAACGTCATCATCAAGGAAATCATTCTGAAGCCAAACAGACGGAACTCGTCTTGAATAGAACAGAGGAACTGTAGAACCGTCTTCAACGGACTGAGCAAAGTTATATTCGGAAACATAGTCACCGAACCACTGGTTAGTAAGTCTTTTTGCACCAAGCAAAGGAGTACCTGTAAATGCAATATAGTTAGCATTAGGCAGAGCTGTTCTCATGTTCTCTGCAAGATCCTTATACTGAGTTCTGTGTGCTTCATCAACGAGAACAATTATATCGTCACGGGTTGAAAGAACAGGGTATTTCTTTCCTTTGTCGTAACGGAATTTATGTATAAGAGTAAAGATAAAGGATTTATTTGTTTGCAGGAACTCACGAAGTTGTTTACCATTTTTAGGCTGACATTCTTCATTTGCACCAATAACCTCTGTGCGAACAAAGTTCTTATGAATCTGTGTGTCAAGGTCATCTCTATCAGTTATGACAAGGAATGTAAAGTTACCTTGTAATTTTCTTTTAACTTTACGGGCAAACATAACCATTGAATAAGATTTACCCGAACCCTGAGTATGCCAAAATACACCCAATTTACCTTTGAGCTCTTTTCGGTTCTCCATTGATTCCATAAGATTATTGACACCCAAATACTGATGATTCTTAGCAATAATCTTGATAGATTCGTTTTGGAAGAGTATGAAGTTTTCTATATAGTCTATGAGCTTTGCTTTATCAAGTAAGCCATCAATAAAGAATCGGATAGAACTGTTGTTAGCATCCGTTGAATTTCTAATTGATTCTCTGTCAAGACCTTCTTTTTCTGAATGAACCTTTAACCATTCAAAGAAATATTCATAGGTAGCATTAAACGCACCAAGTCTTGTTTCTAATCCGTTCGATAATACACATATCTGATTAAAAGCAAATAGATTGGGAATATCCTTTTTGTAATCCTGAAGATTTTTATTATATGCTTCTTCAACCTTAACAATACTGTTTTTAAGTTCAATAAACACAAGCGGAAGACCATTAACAAAAACAATTACATCTGGTCTTCTGTAATATGATTTACCTTGTATCCACATTTGTGAAACAGCAGTAAAGGTATTATTAGTCGGCTCATTGAAATCAATGAGCTTGACAAAATCAAAGTCTTCCCTACCATTTCTACGAACAGTAATCTTAATACCATTTCTGATTTGATTATATAACTTGTAATTAGTCGCAACTATATCTGTACCGGTAAAATCTCGGCGTAAATCTTTAACGATATTCTTTATATACTGTTCATCTATGTCAGGATTGATTTTTTTGAGAGAGTCTTCAAGAATGGTCGGCAAAACACACTCCTTTTTAGAAGAGCGTCCCGTTCCGTCGTTTAAATCGTCTCGCTTGTTTGGGTCGGCATCGCAGGTTATGATGTCGTACTCAAAAGGAGCAGTATTTAATTTTGAGAGTATGGCACGTTCAATATCGTCTTCTGATATGAAGTTTCTCATAATCTCCCTCCTTTAATGTTAGACTTCAAGTTTACCACTCATCAGGCGGGGTAATAATAAGTCTCGCTGTTCGATAAGGTTTTTGTTCTTTAGCATGATTGTATAAATCTGTTTATAGATGCTTTCAACTCTTTTATCATACTCTAAAACAAGTTCTTTTGTAGGAACCAAGAATTTGATTTTATTAATTATAACTTGGCTGATGTTTTGTTGTGCAGCACCGAAACTAATGTTTTCCAAGTACTTTTTATTTAGTTTCAAAAAATGGAACATAAAGATGTTACTAACATACGATTTCGGCATAAAAACACAGGTGGCTTGACTACAGGATATTTCTTTTGTGGTAATACCTAATTTACCTACGCCTGCATACATAGAACAAAGCAAAGCACCGACGGGTATTAGTTTAGCAGCACTATTTTGTAAACCTGCCGACGTAATATGCTCTTCTGTATCTATTATTAAAGAATCTAATAGTTCACCTGTTTTTATCCATCCAATAGTGCCACCATCATAGTATTCTGGATTGCTTCTACTTGGAGTTCCACCTGATGAGGTGTCAAACATTTCGTTTATCTTTTTATATTCCCAGCCAACCGGAATGCCATTCTCAAATTCAGCAGTTTCATAACCAGGGAAACGGAAACGAACAAACCACTCTTTATAGAGATTTTCTGCCATCTGTTCTAATATAGCAATTCGCTTGTTGTTGTTCTCAATCAAGTTATCATAATTAGAAAGAACGGATGCAATCTTTTTTTGTGTTTCTATATCGGGCAAATCAACCTTAAACTTTAACAAATCCTCGTTTCTCAAACTTGCTCGTGTTATCAAAGAAGCAACCTTTAAGAAATTTGCTCTGAATTGAGCAGTTCTAAAGTAGTATCCCATATACAAGGGGTACGTATTTTCTGTGATGGGTCTTAATCTCTTACAAAAACCGTTATAAGTTGCTTTGGGGTAATCCTTCAATGCAACACAACTCATTCCAAGTTCATTTGCAGTTTCACTTGTTCTTGTAATAAAAACGTCCCCGGCTTTGATAGAATAAGAACGTTGTTCTTTATCAGAGGACTGAACTAAATCTTTTATCTCGTCAGGTATAAAATAATTATTAAACACAGTTGAAAAACTTAAAAAAGGAAATCCTGTTCCGAAACAATCACCCGATTTAGACAACCCATTACTTACTTCATATAAATCGCCTAATCTGTATTCCATATTATTCACCAAACAATCTTTCAATGTTTACAGATATATTGTTTTCTATTTCTTTGGCTTCTTCATTAAGCATAGTAAGTTCACTATTTAAAGACAGCATTTTTGATTTAAATTCTTCTTCCGTCAGACCATCATCTTCAATAACAACACCTACATAGCGTCCTGCATTAAGTGAATAATCTTGTTCCTCTATACCATCTTCACCCTTTAATGATGCAGCTTTACAAAGACCAATAACATCACGGTATTCACCATCAGGAAATCTTTCAATAAGCCAATTAATTTGTGCTTGCCAATAATCTTTAGTTTTTATTTCTTTATTGTCTGCACTTTCAGGAGCGTTGTCGAGTTCTGTTTTATACTCGTCTATAAGGTCAGCAAATGCCTGAGTATCACCATTATAAAGCTTTGTAATAATAGCTAAATTCTTAATCTGCTCATCGGAGAATTTTCTGTGAGCTTTATCAATTTGTGTAAAGATATTACGAGCATCTACAAAAAGTATTTTGTCTTTCTTATCTGTTTGAGCTTTTTTCTTATCAAAAAACCAAAGAGTTGCAGGAAGAGTAACGGATGTGAACATATTAGAAGGCAAAGTCACCATCTGCGAGATAATACCATCTTCAATCATTTTCTTTCTGATTTCATATTCGGAACCCGAAGCATCGGAGGCGGAGTTTGCCATAACAAGTGCTGCTCGACCATTATCGTTCAGAGCAGTAGCAAAGTATCCAATCCAAAGGTAGTTTGCATTGGGTACGGTTTCTTTTTTATCAGATGCTTTCTTTGCGGTTTTAGACTTGTTTCTGGGCACACCGTAGGTATTAAAACGAGCATCGTCAATAACCTTTTCCACAACAACTTCATCTACATTGAAGGGAGGATTCGCCATAACGTAGTCGAACTGACCGAAGGCATCATAGGGGTCAGAGTAGAAAGAGTTTGCTTCGGTGATTTCGCCACGAACATTGTTAAGCAAAAGGTTCATTTTAGCAAGCTTAACTGTATCGGGTTCTTTTTCAACACCATAACAACGAAACTTCATCTGTTCATCTTCATTGGCGTTATGCTCATGCATATATCTTGCAGCCTGAACGAACATACCACCTGAACCGCAAGCCGGATCAAGGAATTTCTTATCTCCACATTCAGGATTAAGAACATTAACCATATAACGAACAACAGTTGCAGGCGTATAGAATGCGCCACCGTCTTTACCTTCTGAAAGAGCAAAGTTACCAAGGAAGTATTCGTAAATTTCACCGAAAATATCAATAGTACAGTTTTCAGGAATATCCTTAAAAATACGAACAATATTTGAAAGAAGCTCAGGTTCTTCTTCGGGAACTAACTGTGCATAAACCTCTTTCGGAAGAACACCATACATTTTGGGATTTTCATCCTCAATAGCTTCCATTGCTTTCTTTACAAGCACAGCTTTATTAGCATCATCAGGAGCATCATTGATAGCATCATAATATGCACATTCAGGCAGATAAAAACCACACTTCTCCATAGCAATATCTTTGATTGACTTTTCAGCTCTGCCACCCTTAGTACGGTTATATTCTGCTTCAATTTCATCTTTATGCTGTTTAAATAAAATATCAGCATACCTCAAAAAGATAAGTCCGAGTATAGGCTGACCGTATTTGTTTGCGGCAAGATGAGCACCTGCACGAAGAACATCTGCAGCATGCCACAGGTTTTCTTTTAAGGTTTTGAGTTCTTTATCTGTCATTTTCTCTACTCCTTAATTGATAGCAATAATAAGATATAATTATACAAATATTATAATATCATAAAATGCACATCAATTGCAATACGATTACTTATTTTTCATATTGTGGTGTCGGTTTTTGGCTCACCAAAAAAGAAAAGCCACCCGAAGGTGGCTAAAGTAATACACATAATGCGTTTACTCATATTGTTAGCATAAAGTTTTAACAATATCTGATGGGTCCTTCCCCTGCAAATTTTGTTCAATAAACCATTCTCTACAAAAAACTTTCGATAACAAACAATTATTTTTATACATCACTTTTACATTAACATTTTCTACAGGTAAAAGTGCAAAGGTATCCCTTGCTACACGAACAGCAATAGCACAGTAATAATCTTCAAAAGCACTTTTATTTAACCTATCAAGCTTTATATCAATAATAGAAAACTCTACATCTATCATTGAACAATCATCAGTTGAAAATTCAAAATCTTCCGCATAATCGAGCAAATCATCATAAGGATTTACCGTACTGATTATCTCCAATAAAGCATCTATATTGCCGTCAAAAACATCAACCGCTTTTTTATGTAGGTAATCCCATGTTTCCGGAACAACATCATCCGATGTTGGCGCTCTATGAGAAATAACGTCAATCCAATCAATTGCAACATCGCAATTTTCAAAAATAAATTTTATCGTATCGTAGGTGATTTCATCCGATTTCTTTTTCTCAGCTAAATTTGTTACTGATACTATCTCATCTGTTGAAGCAATTACTGATTCATCAACTTCAGATACAGTATTGGTATGACAATTCTCAGAAACATCAACAACAGTATCTATAGGTTTATTCTTCTCAGTTAATGTTCCATCCTTTGAAGGAACGTTCGTCGGTTGATCTTTAGTATCTTCGCATACTGAATACAGCGGAGATACAGGCTTAGTAGTGATTTTTTGAGAAATGGTATTATCACCATATAAATTTGAATTGTTTGATGAAGACGGCAAATCACTTTGTTTTTCGCCAAAGAGTTCTCCAAATAAACCTCCACTTTTTTTCTCAACTTTTTTCTTTGATGGACTAGAAGTATCAGTATAATAAATACCGGTTCCTGGAATACCTATACTTGTAGTTGTCTTTCCTGTATTGAAATTATAAGTTTTTCTGAATCCAGGAACACCTGCACTAATACTCACGCCCTTTTTCCCTAAATTCAATCTAACGCCCTTACATATTGAAACACTTTTTCTAAATCTTAATGAACCCATTTAGACACCTCCTTTAGTGAAATGAATCAAGAATATTTCTTATAGAAGTATCACCCAAAGGTTGCTTAATCTCCGCATGAAGATAAAGATAGTCAGAGATATACTTCAAAATACTCTTAATATTTTTAAAAGAATTTTGTGAGTTTGCTTCCTTTATGACTTTAATTGCCGTCTTAGTTAACTGAATATCATACAGAGAAGCAATTTCACGGATTTGCAGTTCTTCCAATTCATCTTTGCTTGGGGTAAATTCAATCACAAAATCTAAGATGTTTAAAATTTCAGTTGGAATATCACTAATTGTTTCCGCAACAAAAACTGTCGTAAAAGGAGCTAAGTCCAGACGAATGCTCCGTGCCCCTTGTCCTTTTCCTATCGTAATTTCAATAAAAAAATCACTTAAAGCAGTGGAAAACAATTTCACGACATCCTTGTTAATCTCTGAACATACTTCATAAAGCAGAACTTCTCCAGGTTGCAAACTGGTAATAGTAGCCGCTAAATCGCTTGCTCTTTCTGCAGCTCTTGAATTAGTTCTCTTAAAATTGGTGACAGTAAAGTACGCATCATCAACGACCTCAAGGAAATGCTTTCTAATCATATCACTTGCTGATACGATAGCAATATGTCCTAGCATTGCATCTGCCAAGTATTCGTAATAATCAGCCTCTTGTTGGTTCTTAAACAAATCAATATCCGTTCTTCTTTTGATGGCTACAGGTATTGAAAAATCGAAAAGATGTTTTGCTTGAGGATTCTGTTTAAAAAATTCCATCCAATCTATCGGGGGAAGTATATTTGTTTTGTGGTAATCATTTCTGTACGGAATAACTGTATCGTTAAACCACTTTTCAGCTTCCTCTCGGTTTATGAAATCTTTCACAACCTCAGCAAACCCGCACTTCGTACAAACATTATTTTGTCCACATTCAGTTTTACATACAGGACATTTCATTTTTGTTCCTCCCGATTTTGAATTTTAATTTAGTTCTTCCACATCTGAAAAGTTTGCATAATACCCATCGCCATACAATGCGATACCTTTGGCTGCTCTTTCCTTGTCAGAAGAAACCAACGCAAGAGGAGCATATAAACATTTTGCATTAAATCTTTTGCAAGAAGCAAGATAGAACTCCCTGTCTCTTTCAGAAAGAACGGGTTTGTTAGTTACGCCAACGGCTACTTTCATCAAGTACAAAACATTATTTTTCTGCAAAGCGTAATTCGGAAATCCGTGTGCCCCCTTATGAGTTTCTAACACCGTGAATCCGTTTTTAGCAATATAGTGCTGCCCGACAATTTCCATTCCGAAGTCTAAAAGTTCTTCTTCTGTCATTAAGTCTTTTTCGGTGTATTGCGGAATACCATCGCCCCAATCTTTCACCTGCAGGCGAGGGTCTTTTCTTACAGTTAAGTTGCTAATATCCTTTCGGTTCAACAAGAATGGATCTTTGTTTGGGTCAATGACGATACCGAGCAGGTGGGGATTGTCGTAAAGGATGTCGATGAATTTGTTTATATCCATAGTTATTACATCCTTAGAATCTCCTGCTACACGACCATTCATGTCGGAGTAAATAGCTATGTAATGACCGCCTCTAAATGGTGAAATGAGCAACTGTTTATCATTAACAGGGGCACTAACCCAAGAACCGTTTTCCACCAATCCCGCAAAAATCTTATAGAACCTATCGAAAGCCTCATCAGTTTTCAGTTCATACAGTTTTCTCTTAGCTTCACCAAAATTCTTAGGAGTGAAGAAGTGGGTGTTACGATAAGGGACAACAACTTGTTGTTCCCAAAACATCGCTTCTTCCTTGCTGATGAAAGTTTTATTCAGTTGGTCAAATCCACATTGAGGACATCTATCATATCCCGAACACTCTGTTTTACATACTGGACATTTCATTTTCTATTCTCCGTTTAACCAAGTGAATAAGGCTCATTGTTAATGAGTATCCACTCGTTTTTCCAATTCAAATTTGCTAAACCACAGCAGGCGTCAAGCCATTGCTTATCCAACTCAACATCTTCTTCATAGAAATCGCAATAGATGTTGCTCAACTTATAGCATTGCTCTACTACATAGCGTTCGATACTTTTTATACTGCTTGGAAAAACAATGTTTTTTAGATTTTTGCATCTAAAAAATGCTCCACGCATAATAGTCTCAACGCCGTTTGGAATTATTAAACTTTCCAACTGTGAACAATGAGAAAACGAATACACACCTATTGAATTAACTTCGTCTGGAATCACTATGCGTGTTGCGGTTTTGTCCGAAACAAATAACAGTTTTCCAGTAGCTTTTTCAATCAAGCACTTGTTTTTGATGTAGTAGTTTTCATTACCTTTAGCAAGTGTAATATGTTCTGCGCTAAAACAATGATCTCCTAAAAAGCGAATAGAAGATGGCAAGACAACCGATTTTATTGGACAACCATTAAAGGCATATTCTCCAATTTCCTCTACACCTTCTGGAATGTTAATTCTTTCGATATTTTTGTGTGCAAATGTTCTCGGTTCAATTTGTTTGATTGTATTAGGCAGAACAATTTCAGTTGCCTTTGAATCACAAGAACCGTCATGTTCAATTTTCTTCACACCATAAGGAACAACAATTTTCTTTTTACCTTTAATATTACATCTTTTAATAGTGAAATCTTCTATCGTCCAATCTTGTAGGTTTTCCAGATAATTTTTACGATAAGGCTCAACAACATCAAGCAACCAGTTATTAGCATCATCTTGATTTATAAAAGTCGTAAGGAGTTCAGAGAAGCCGCATTGATGACACTCCTGTTTTTCCGAGCATTCCGTTTTACATACTGGACACTTCATTTGATTTCCTCCGCAAAGGCTTCCCAGATATATTTAATAGGACGGATATAATTGATTTCTTCAACTAATCTTGAATCGCCCTCTGTCTGAGAACCACACAAAATACCTACAACCAATCCGGTCTCACGGTCAATAACCGGACCACCGGAGTTTCCACGTTTCGCTTGCATATCAACAAACTGTTTTTCATAGCCACGCTGAATTTGAGTGGAAGCAATCTTTCCCTCAAAAACGCTGTGGTTCAATTTGTCTTCGCTGTCGCTCAACTTTGCACCAAACGGATAGCCAGCGAGAACTATATCATCACCAATACGAGACATTTCATTGCGAGCAAGCACAGGCATTTGTGGGAAATTAGAACCCTCTAATTTCAGCAAAGCAATATCAAGCTCTTTGTCCGCTTTAACAACGATTGCTTTATGCCATGTATCATCGCCGCCAATTCTACCGGGGATGCGTACTCTTACAGCAAGCTCGCTCGCATTGTCAATAACGTGATTACAAGTTACTGCATATCCATCAGAGGTAAGAATAAATCCACTACCATAACCAACACCATCCCCCATTTTTGCCTTAATGAACAGGAGAGCGTTTAATGTGCGATTAAAGTTGGTTTCATAATCAAACGGCGTAGGATATTCTGTAGCAATATTCTTTTCGGCAATAGGAACAAACTGAACTGTGTCTGTTTTCTTTGTCAGCAGAGAACGATACACCTCCGGTATATCATCACCGGTGAAAGTCGTTTTTTCTTCTTCGGGAATATTAAAGTCGGGGTATTTCTTTTCGAGGCGGAGATAGAGAGCACTCTTGCAAGCCTCAAAATATTTCCTAACATCACGACCATTACCAAAGTCAGCGTTTTTGTGGGCTTCCCAAAACTCAAAGACTTTTTTAGTGTTTTCGATATAGTCATCCTGCAGAGTATAGCTCTTACCGGCAAACATCTTTAAAATGTCAATCATTTCATTTGCCGAGTAATCCTCAAACAGAATGGTCTCGGTAAAGCGGCTTTTCAAGCCAGGGTTACTTGATACGAACTGCTGCATAGGATGAGTGTAACCGGCACAGATTACGCACAATCTGTCTCTGTGGTTTTCCATCAACGCCACGAGGGTATCAATAGCTTCTCGACCAAAGTTTTGTCCTCGGTCGGTGTTTTCGTATAAACGGTACGCCTCGTCAATAAACAGAATACCATCTAATGCTTTTTCAACGACTTCTTTCGTTTTGATGGCGGTCTGACCGACATAGGACGATACCAAGTCTTCACGGCTTACTTCGATAACATGACCTCTGCGAAGAACACCTACATCGCAGAAAATATCACCAAGCAAGCGGGCAACTGTAGTTTTACCTGTACCGGGATTACCTGCAAATACATAATGACCGGGAGCAGACTTTTCGCCGCCAATCAAGATGATTCTGCGGAGTTCTTTTACTCTCTGCTTCACACGTTCAAGACCAACAAGACTATCCAAACGCATAATTGCATCTTTCTTTGCTTCGGAAATTGCCTTGGCATGAACGCTCAAACTTGCAGGAATA
>JAFYSE010000038.1 GCA_017546665.1 Clostridia bacterium
GTAACTGCCTTTACCTTCCCGATACTCTTTGACCGCTGATATTCTTTCTTCATAACTTAGTTTTGACATGAAAATCCCCCTAAAGTAGTCTTGAAACTTTTTGTTTTTTCAAGTGTCTACTTTAAGGGGATTATATCATTTTACACCATAGGCTTAATTTGTGAATTAAAGATTATTTTGAACTCTTTTTCTTTGGGTTCATAACAAGCATACCGATTGCCATAATTACAGCGAATACGATAAGGTAGAAAAGAACTGGGCAAGAGAATTCACCGTTTGCCTGTGCAACTTTATAAGGCATATAACCGTGTGAATAAATCGCAGCGATTACCATGAATGCTGAACCGAGGATTCCAAGTGCAGGAAGAACAAAACGCTTAACTGCAGGAAGGTTCTTTTCTTTTCTCATGAACTGAACAAACATTGGAATGTAAAGGCCATAGATTGTAATAATTGGAAGCTCTGATGAGTCAAAGCTGAATATGCCAAACCAAGGTGTTGCAGTAAGGTTTGCACCATAGAAGTAAACAAGCCATGCAATAACAATTACAAGACCAATGATACATGAGTTTGAAGGCATACCAGAAGCAGGGTCAATCTGTTTCATAAGGTTAGCCTTTGGACCATAACCACGAACAGCAATTGAGTACATACCACGGATGTTACCGATAAGAAGACCATTAAGAGTACCAAGACAAGAAACTGCAACAAAGAGATTGAGAATGTTACCGAGAACATTACCGAAAACTGTTGTGAATGCAGGAGCAGTACCCTCTTCGATAAGTGTCTTAACAGGAGCACCACCAGCAATACCAATGTAGTAGAAGAGGTAGATTGCAATAATGATGATACCACCTAATATAAGTGCAATTGGAAGATTCTTCTTAGAATTCTTGATTTCGGAGTTGATTGATGTAGCAAGAATCCAGCCTTCATAAGCGAAAGCAGTAGCAACAACTGCACCGAAAAGAACAGAGTAGTTGCCTGTACCTGTAGCAAAGTTAGCAGAAAGTATTGTTGTTGGCTCACCAGCGATGTTGTGTGTAAGACCATAGATTGTACCAACAACTGCCATTAAAAGAAGTGGAATAAGCTTAATGAATGTAGCACTAATCTGAAGCTTTCCAGCAAGCTTTGAAGAAAGTGTGTTAACTGCGAAAACACAGATAAGGATAAATCCTGCAAGCAAGAAAGTTTCTGAACTTGTTACAGGGTTGCCTGTAAGCTCTAATTCAGGGTTTACAGATACAAGGAATGTAAGGAAATATCTTGCAGTAAGCCATGCAAGAACAGATGTCATTGCAGGAGTATAGATTGTTGTTGCAAACCAACCCATAAAGTAAGCATATTTGTTACCGATAGTTGCTTCTGCATAGTCAACAAGTCCGTTAACCTTTTCATACTGCTGAGCCATTACACAGAATGCAAGAACGCAGCAAATCATAACTGCGCCACCGATAATCCATGCAATAATACCCATTGGCATATCGCCACTTGTTTTGTCGAGAATTGCTTGTGCTTTAAAGAAAACACCGGAGCCTACAACAGTACCTACAACCATGCAGATAGCCATCAAAAGCCCATATTGTTTTTTGAGTCCGTTTCCGTTTTCCATAGGGAAATCATCCTTCCGTTTCATAATACGTAAATTATATCTTGTTTAAATCAAAAAGTAAAGAACATTTTCACTTTTTTTATTTAGTACAGTAAAGTTTTATGTTTAATAATATATAAATCATTGATAATTTGGTTTTGGTATAGTAAAATAAACACATAGGAGTGATACTATGACTTTTGAAATCATTAAAAACCAATTTGTTAAAGACGGAAAGCCAATAAAACTTATTTCAGGTGCTGTTCATTATTTCAGAAATATGCCCGATACTTGGGAAGATATCTTCAAGAAAATGAAAGCCATGGGTTGCAACTGCGTTGAAACCTATTGTGCTTGGAATATGCACGAGAAAATCCCAGGACAATTTGATTTTACAGGAATTCTCAATATTGCAAAGTATATTGAAACAGCACAGAAGGTAGGACTTATGGTTATTGTAAGACCCGGTCCGTATATCTGTGCAGAATGGGAATTTGGCGGACTTCCTTGGTGGATTCAGGCGGATGAGGATATGGAAATCCGTTGTATGAATAAAAAGTACATTGAAAGATTTGATATATATCTTGATAAATTGTGTGAGCAGGTAAGACCATTCCTTTGCACTAATGGTGGCCCCGTAATTATGATGCAGTGTGAAAACGAGTATGGCTACTATGGCGACGATAAAGAATATCTCAAATATTTGAAACAAGGCTTTATTGACCGTGGAATTGATGTGCCATTGTTTACTTCCGACGGTACAAGTAAAAGCGATTTGCTTGACGGTGCTATAGAAGGGTGTTTACCAACACTCAATTTCGGTAGCCGAGTAGAAGAAAACTTTAAAGCACATGACGAGCTTTATCCGGACACCCCTAAAATGTGTATGGAAATGTGGAATGGTTGGTTTGATGCTTGGGGTGATGAATATCATCACACAACATCAGCGGAGGATTATGCAAAAGTTGTTGACGATATGTTGACTCGTGGTAGTCTTAATATGTATATGTTTATCGGTGGAACAAATTTCGGTTTCACATCAGGCGCTAACCATTATGAAAGATTCTGCCCTGACGTTACAAGCTATGACTATGATGCAATGCTTACAGAATGTGGTGACATCACACCTAAGTATATGGCAGTAAGAGAAGTAATTAAGAAGCATATAGGTGAAGAATTACCCGAAATCCCTGCAAACCGAGAGAAAAAGGCTTATGGTAAATTCCAATTAACTGAAAGTGAGGGCTTTTTCTCTGCATTACCAAAACTCGCAAAACCAGTTAAGTCAGAAGTGCCAAGATGTATGGAAAAATATGGTAACGGATACGGATTTATTGCTTATAGAACAGTTTTAAATCGTGATTATGAGGATGTTAGCCTTACATTTGAGAGAATAGGTGACCGTGCACAGATTTACATAAACGATAACCTAGTGGATATCCTTTATATTAACGACAGGCTTGAAACAAAAATTACTGCGAAAGCAGGGGATGTGCTTACTGTCCTTTGTGAAAATATGGGCAGATGTAATTTCGGCCCTAAGATGATGTACAAAAAAGGTATCGCAGGAAGATGCTTGTTGGATAAGAGAATTCATTTTAACTGGGATGTTTACACACTACCAATGAATAATCTTGATAAGCTTGATTTTGACAACAAGGATTATAATGAAAAATCAGTATTTTACAGAGGTTATTTCAATATTGAAAATCCAAAGGATACATTCTTAAAACTTGATAACTTTACAAAAGGTTTTGTAGTAATTAACGGATTTAATATTGGTAGATATTGGGAAATTGGTCCACAGCAGACTTTGTATGTTCCTGCTTGTTTGTTGAAAGACGGAGAAAATGAGATAATTGTATTTGAGTCCGACGGAATTAAAGGAAATGCAGAAATTGAGTTTGTTGATACACCGATTTTAGGATAATCAGAAAGGGAGAGGCAGAAATGGCAGAGAAAAAATATCTTTGTATAGATTTAAAGTCCTTTTTTGCCTCTGTTGAGTGTGTGGAAAGGGGACTTAACCCGCTAACCACAAATTTGGTTGTTGCTGACAGGGAAAGAACGGAGAAAACTATCTGTCTTGCAGTAACACCATCTTTAAAAGCATTTGGTATTTCGGGTCGTTCACGACTTTTTGAAGTTGTGCAAAAGGTGAGAGAAGTTAATAATCAAAGAAAATTAAAAGCCCCACAAAGAACCTTTGTAGGGAAATCCTTTGATGCCAAGGAATTGAGTGGAAATTCATCTCTTGAACTTGATTACATTGTTGCACCACCAAGAATGGCATATTACATGGAGTACAGCACACGTATTTATAATGTGTATCTTAAATATATTTCCCCTGAAGATATCCACGTTTATTCCATTGATGAGGTTTTTATTGATATTACCCATTATCTTGCGACTTATAAATTATCGGCTCACGACTTTGCGAGAAAACTCATACAAGATGTTTTGAATACTACGGGAATTACTGCTACTGCGGGAATAGGTACAAATATGTACCTGGCCAAAATCGCTATGGATATTGAAGCAAAGCATATTCCTGCCGACAAGGACGGAGTGCGTATTGCCGAACTTGACGAAGCGAGTTATCGTGAAAAGATGTGGTCACATAAACCGATTACAGATTTTTGGCGTGTGGGTAAAGGTTATGCAAATAAACTGGAACGATATGGTATGAGAACAATGGGGGATGTTGCTCGTTGTTCCCTTTATGACGAAGATTTGCTTTACAGAATTTTTGGTATCAATGCAGAATTGCTTATTGACCATGCTTGGGGATGGGAACCCTGTACAATTAAAGAAATAAAGGCGTATAAGCCATCAACTAATAGTCTAAGTTCAGGTCAGGTGCTTAAAACCCCCTATTATTTCGACAAAGCAAAACTTGTAACAAGGGAAATGGCAGAGGCATTAGCTCTTGACCTTGTTGAGAAAAAGATTGTAACTAATCAGGTTGTATTGACTATTGGATATGATATTGAGAATCTAACTGACGACAATATTCAATACAAAGGTGATATAATAACAGATTTTTATGGACGAAAAGTGCCAAAACAAGCTCATGGTACTGCAAATATAGAACGATATACTGCTTCATCAAAATTGATTGTGGATGCCACAATGGAACTTTTTGATAGAATTGTGGATAAAAGCCTTCTTGTGCGAAGAATTACAATTGCAGTTTGTAAATTGCAACGCGAAAAGGATGTAAGGGATAATCAAGTAGAGCAGCTTGACCTTTTTACTGACTACGAAAAGAAAAATGCACAGGAAGAAAGTTTGGCAAAAGAAAAAAGAATGCAGGAAGCAGTTTTAAGTATTAAAAAGAAATACGGCAAAAACGCAATTCTTAAAGGTATGAACCTTGAAGAAGGAGCAACTGCAAAAGAGAGAAATAGTCAGATTGGTGGGCATAAGGCATAATGAGTATAAAACTTGTGTGCGGGTATGATTTCAAGGACGAAATCAAGGTTCTATTTAATGAATACACGAATTACCTTGTTGAAGGTGATAACAAATTCAAGGAATATCTTGAAATACAGAAATATGACAATGAAATGGAGCATCTGGAAGATAAATATGGTATGCCTTATGGCAGACTTTATCTTGCTTTTTGCGAAAATCAAGTTGCAGGTTGTATTGCATTAAGGAAAATCAATGATACTCAATGTGAGATGAAAAGACTCTATGTGCGACCAGAATTCCGGGGAAAAGGGATTGGCAAAACACTTGCCCAAAGAGTTGTTACTGATGCAAAGGAAATAGGTTATGAGCAAATGCTTTTGGATACTTTACCATTCCTTGAAAAAGCAATTAAAATGTACAAACAAATGGGCTTTTATAAAATTGACTGTTACAACAATAGCCCAATGGATAATTCCATTTATTTTAAATTAGATTTATAAAGGGAGTGTGACATTATGCAAGGAGAGTATGATGATATTATAAATCTTCCCCATTATCAATCTTCAAAAAGACCGCGCATGTCACTCTATGACCGTGCAGCACAGTTTGCACCTTTTTCAGCACTTACAGGTCACGACGATGCAATTCGTGAAACTGCAAGACTGACGGATAAGAAAATTGAGCTTGATGATTACGATAAAATGCTGTTGAACAATAAAATGAATTTTGTTCTTAATCATATTAAAGAGCAACCCGAGATTGTTGTGACATACTTCATTCCTGATTCCAACAAGGCTGGGGGAATGTATCTTGATTTTGCAGGTAATATAAAGAAGTATGATTCTGTTGAGAGAAAGATTTGCTTTATGGATAAAACGGAGATTTTTATTGATGATATTATTGATATAAAAAGTGAGATTTTACCTGAAAATACCGAAAACGTGTAGGTGAGAACTATGGGAAAATTCAGATGGGCATACATTGGTAGTGGTGGTATTGCAAAAAGTACTGCTATGAATATCAAAAAAGAGCATAGTATAGTTTCTGTTTATAGCCGTACTTATGAGAATGCAAAGGCTTTTGCAGATAAATACAACGCACAGGCTTTTACAACTTTTGAGGAAGCAGTTAATCGTGACGATGTTGACGGAGTTTATATTGCAACACCTCACACGTCCCATGTGGAATATGCTGTAAAGGCTATGCAGGTGGGAAAACCCGTGCTCTGTGAAAAACCTGTTGGCGTATCTTTAAAGGATGTTGATATCTTAATAAATACAGCAAAAGAAACAAACACATATTTCTGTGAAGCTATGTGGACTTGGTTCTCGCCCGTTGCATTAACCGTCAAAGAATGGGTGCAAAGTGGTGAAATCGGAGAAATAAAAGATGTTGTAATCAATTATGCCTTCCCGGGAATAAAAATGCCAAAGGATTCACGAGTACTCACGCCGGAAACTGCAGGTGGAGCTTTGCTTGATATCGGAATTTACCCCATTACATATTGTTATAATCTTTTTGGTGTGCCAAAGGGGATTAAGTGTGACGGAGTTATCCAAAATGGAATTGATATTAGTGAAACTGTTATTCTCGACTATGCTACTTTTAAATGCACAATGAATATGTCTCTTTGCAAGTTGAAAGAGAATTGTAAAATTGTTGGCGACAAGGGGACTATTAGTCTTCCGGTTTTCTTCCATATGGCATCAAAGGCTAAACTTAAAAATGATAAGGGAAGAAAGGTCTTTAGGGGTAAAACTAACTATATAACAGAATTTAATTGTGTTGCTAAGGAGATAAGGGAAGGCAAAAAAGAATCCTCATACATTCCGTTTGAAGCAACAAGAGAGTGTATGAAGATTATGGATGAATGCAGACGACAGATGAATCTTGTTTATCCATTTGAAAAAGTAAATAACAAAAGAGAAAAGGAAGGGTAACAAAACTGTTATCCTTCCTTTTACCATAGGAATATATCGAATTAGATAGTGTCAACATAGTCACAAGCAGCAAGTGCAGCAACTGCGCCATCACCTGCAGCAGTTATTACCTGACGTATAGTTTTTGTTCTGCAGTCACCTGCAACAAAAATGCCATTTGCATTTGTTGTGCAATCTTCGTTTGCATCAACATATCCGCGTCCGTCAAGAGTAATAATATCTTTAAAAATCTCGTTCTGTGGAACAAGTCCGATAGCAACAAACATACCATCAAGAGTTAAGTCTGAACTTTCTTCTGTTGCAACATTCTTTATTGTAATTCCTTTGAGTTCGTTATCACCAACGAGTTTTTCAACCACTGTGCCGAGAATAATCTCAACATTTTCCTTGCTCTCTAATTTTTCAACGAGTTTTTGTTCACCTGTAAAGAAATCAAGGTTCTGAATCACATAAACCTTTTTCGCAAGGTCGGAGAGAAGAATTGCTTCTTGCAAAGCAGAGTTTCCGCCACCGATAACTGCAACTGTTTTGCCTTCATAGAAAGCACCGTCACAAACTGCACAGAATGAAATGCCTTCACCGATAAGATTTTCTTCATTAGGAAGTCCTAAAAGTCTGTGCTTTGCACCTGTTGCAATAATAACTGATTTACCTTGGAATTCGCCTGAATCAGTAACAACTGTTTTGTACTTACCGTCCTTGATTTCAAGAACCTCTGCACATTCAACCTCTGCATCCTGATTAAGCACCTGTTCAACAAGCTTTTCAGCAAACTCATTACCTGTTACCTCTTGGAAACCGGGAATATTTTCAACCTTTGGTGAATATGTAATCTGTCCGCCAAAACTTGCTTTTTCAATAACGAGAACTGTTTTATTTGCCCTACGAGCATATAGGGCGGCGGTAAGCCCCGCGGGACCACCGCCGATTATTATAATGTCATACATAATTATAATCCCTTAAAATTTGATTACGCATTGAGGAATTTCTTGATATCAGAAACGCCTGTGTACTTTTCGAAGGTACCATTTTTAACAACAACAAGTGTTGGAGCCTGCTTAACACCGAATTCGTTTACCAAATCAGCATATTCGTTAGCAAGAAGTTTTTCGTAAGCAACACCTGCTTTGTCAAGTAAGGAACAAGCAATTTTACAGTTTGGGCAAGTTGCAGTTGTGAAAAGGAATGTACCGTCAGCAGATTCTACAACCTGTTCAGCTTCTACACATTCACAAACTTCGTTTTCCAAAACGTCGTGAGTAAGGTATGAGTTAGCAATGTCATAAACCTTTCTGTCTTTGTATTCCTGAGCCTTACCGTCGTTCCAGTTCTTAACAGGACGATAGTAACCGGTAATTCTTGAATAAACTTCTGCTTCTTCACCACAGTGTGGACAAGTGAATGCTTCACCTGCAATATAGCCGTGATTCTTACAGATTGAGTAAATTGGTGAAATTGAGTAGTATGGAAGTCTGTAATTAGAAGCAATCTTCTTAACAAGATTTGCACATGACTGCCAGTCAGGAAGCTTCTCACCAAGGAATGCATGGAATACAGTACCTGATGTGTAGAGTGTATGAAGTTCATCCTGCATATCAAGAGCAGTAAAGATGTCTTGAGTGTAACCAACAGGAAGATGTGAGCTGTTTGTATAGTAAGGTGTTTCACCTTCTTTACGTCCTGCTGTAATGATGTCAGGATAGTATTTAAGGTCGTGCTTTGCAAGACGGAAAGCAGTTGATTCTGCAGGAGTTGCTTCAAGGTTGTAAAGGTCACCGTAAAGTTCCTGATAGTCAGAAAGTCTTGTTCTCATATGGTTAAGAACATCCTTTGCAAACTGCTGTGTCTTTTCTGTTGTCATGTCAGCCTGAAGCCATTTTGCGTTAAGACCAACTTCGTTCATACCAACAAGACCGATTGTTGAGAAGTGGTTGTTGAATGTTCCAAGGTATCTCTTTGTATATGGATAAAGACCTGCATCAAGAAGTTTTGTAATAACGTCACGCTTAACTTTAAGTGAACGAGCAGAAATATCCATCATCTTGTCAAGACGAGCATAGAAATCAGCTTCATCCTTTGCAAGGTAAGCAATTCTTGGTAAGTTGATTGTAACAACACCAACTGAACCTGTTGATTCGCCACTACCGAAGAAACCACCTGACTTCTTGCGAAGTTCACGAAGGTCAAGACGAAGACGGCAACACATTGAACGAACGTCTGAAGGTTCCATATCACTATTGATATAGTTTGAGAAATATGGTGTACCATATTTTGCTGTCATTTCAAAGAGAAGCTTATTGTTCTCTGTTTCTGACCAGTCAAAATCACGAGTAATTGAATATGTTGGAATTGGATACTGGAAGCCACGACCGTTAGCGTCGCCTTCAACCATAACTTCAATGAAAGCCTTATTAACCATATCCATTTCAGCTTTACAATCTTTATATTTGAAGTCCATTTCCTTGCCGCCAACGATACAGTTGAGTTCTGCAAGGTCGTTTGGAACTGTCCAGTCAAGAGTGATGTTTGTGAATGGTGACTGTGTA